>JAGBXE010000217.1 GCA_017629455.1 Kiritimatiellia bacterium | reverse complement strand
ATTCCTTAAGGCCGTCTCAGAGTACACCTCGCAAGACCTCGTTTATCCCTGCAACTATATGCACGGTCGGGCGAACTATGCTTCGTCATACCTTACGTATCGCTGTCTTTGGAATCCGAACTTTGACGTCGAAGCAGGGCTTAAAGATTTCTTCACCAAAACCTGCGGCGATGAAGCTGGCCAAAAATTATATTCATTCTACAAGATTCTCGTAGACCTATGGATAAAAAGATGGATTCCCGAAGTTGAAACTGGCTTAAGCTGCATACCTTCGCCAGACTACAAACGGATGTACACAAAAGTATACACCGAAAAAGATGTACTATACCTCTCCAACCTCTTAAAGGAAGCGGAGAAAGCGCTACCAAACGACATTGCATTTAGAAAAAGATTTGATAACTTCGCAGAGCCCTTCAAAAAACTCCTCCTTGATATTCTCGCATACCAGCATATGAAAACTCCCGACATCGATGTCATGCGCGCGGAAACTCCCGTGACATTAGACGGAAAAGCGAATGAGGAGGCATGGAATGTAGCTCATTCTCCGAAATTTAAACAAGCATTTGTCGGCGCAGACACAAAAGTAGTCTCGCCTGACTGCAGACTTCTTTGGGATAAAAAAGGCCTTTACCTCGGCATAAAATCACCTGCCCCATACAAACTCGGCAAGGGCATGTGGGATGGAGACTGTTTTGAACTTATGATCGCAGGCGGCAACCCTCTAAAGCCTGCAAGTCTATATCAATTCGTTCTCTGTGCAAACGGACAATATGAAGACTTGTTTATGCCGCTTGATCAGCCGCGTTCTATGGACAAGAGCTGGACGGCCGAAGGCGCCGTATACAGATGCCAAACAGGCAAGGATGGATGGACGGGAGAGTTGTTCCTGCCGTGGTCGATATTCCGCGAAGGAAGCCGCTATCCAGGCGCAGTATGGAAAATAAACTTAATCTCCAACAGGCACGCAGGCACTTTGGAATATTCTTCGTGGAGCCCGACCCTAAACAACAACAGGAACGTTAATTTGTACTCACGCGCCACCTTTCGCTGAAAGATCGCGCGTGATGTACCGCTTTTAAACCGGCATCGAGAAGATTTATTTTTTCGTCAATTCGAAAATCTTCTTTATCCCTTGCTTTGCAAGCTTAAGCATTTGCGACATACTCTTGTCGGTAAAAGGTTTATGCTCGGCACAACCTTGAATTTCTACAAAGCGCCCGTCATCGGTCATGACGACATTAAGATCGACTTCGGCTGTTGAATCGTGCGCGTAATCAAGATCGAGCGTTGCTTTTCCATCGCAAACGCCAACTGAAACTGCCGCGACGCGGCGAATTATAGGATTACTCTTAATTAAGCCCGACTTAAGCATTTTGCTCACGGCAATTTCAAGAGCAATCATTCCACCTGTAATCGATGCGCACCTTGTGCCGCCGTCAGCCTGTAAAACATCGCAGTCGATCACGATCTGACGCTCGCCAAGTTTTTCCATATCGACTGCAGCACGTAACGATCGGCCAATAAGACGTTGTATCTCCGATGAACGCGCATCCATCTTAAGCTTTTTGATATCGCGCTCTTTCCGTCCGCCACCAGTAGACGAAGGGAGCATTGAATATTCGGCCGTCACCCAACCTCTACCCGACTCGCGCAAAAAAGGCGGCACTTTCTCATCGACACTTGCAGTGCACAACACCCATGTATCGCCCCATTTAATCAAAACACTGCCATCTGCGTGTTTCGTAAAATTGCGCACTACGGAAAGTTTCCTTAATTCATTTCTCTTTTTCATAACCGCCTTATCTAAAGCCTAAATTTAGTTACTCAGTCAAAGTTAAAAAGCCACCGCCGCTTTCATTGCGCGGCGATGGCTTTTAGCGTTTTAGCCTACATAATCTCGGCTAAGAAACACTTTTAGACTACGATCTGCCAACCCTTGCGGTAGACAGCACGCTTAAGCCACGAAGGATCGCCGGTTCCGTTTGCGAATTCCATCTTTTCAGGATCCCAATCGAAACCTGTATCGTAGATGTAGCTCATATTGCAAAGCTGGCAGAGAACTGCACCACGCGCACCGATTTCGGCCGTCGAGATGGCAGGCTTACGGCTGAGAACGCACTCGAAGAAGTTCTGAATCTGGTTCGGGCTCTTGTAGAGCTGAACCTTGGCCTTCTCAAGAGCAAACTTCTCCTTAAGGAGCGTAAGCGCAGCATCAAGACGGTTGTCCTTCTTGAGAACTGCATCAGTTCCGTAATCCTTGCCGACGGATTCAGCGACGATCTTGCTCTTCATGAACGAAACGTCCTGAAGTGCCGCGCGGATTTCCTTAGTGGGCTTAACGAGACCCGTGCCCTTCCAGACTGCAATCTTGCCGCGGTTGACAGCGACAATGCCGTCGGTACCGTAGAACACCGTGCCCCAGACACCGAAAGGACCGTGATAAAGCTCAACATCTCCCGTGGGCGAAGTAAAGAGCATCTTCATACCGTACTGGCGGCGCGCGCCATGGTAAAGATCGGTCGAATACGGTTCGTCAGAGCGAATAATCTTGTACGGACCAGACTCGTCCTTATCGAGACCCCACTGCGCGATGTCGAGGTGGTGTGCACCCCAGTCGCCATTGTAGCCAGTTCCGATATCGTCGTCGAAACGCCAGAACATCGGATAGAACTTGTGAACGCCGCGAGGAGCGAGCTGATCGGAATACGGACGCCAGCGAGCCGGCCCGAGCCACATATCCCAATCAACATTGCCGTTAGGAGCGCCTTCAGTGGCTGCATTAACGGGATCGTTGAAGAAACGGACAGGATGCGAAGGGCCGCCAAGCTTCTTGCCGCCAATACCATAGTTAGCATCAACGTACTTAATGTCGCCGATGCCACCGTTACGGACAATCATAACAGCCGTACGGAAGACATCGTAGCTGCGCTGCATTGAGCCGGTCTGGAAAACGCGGCCATACTTCTTCTGCGCGGCGATAACGAGCTTCGATTCCTCGGGCGAGAATGTCAGAGGCTTTTCGCAGTAGACGTCCTTGCCGTGCTTCATCGCTTCGACGCACATGTAAGCATGCCAGTGGTCGGGCGTTGCAATGACGACTGCGTCAATCGCAGGATCGGTAAGAACGTCGCGGAAATCGGCAACGGCCTTGCAGACGCCCTTCTCGCCGTAAGCTTCATCAACGACAGTGGCGCATGCCTCGCGGCGCTCCTTATCGCAATCGCAGCAGGCGACAATCTTAATCTTGCCGTCGAGCTTGCAGTAGGGATCCTTGCCAAGCATCTGCGCGAAAAGAGCGTTGCGCATCTGAATGCCGCAGCCAATCACGCCGACACGAATCTTTTCGCCTGGCTTAAGTTCACGAAGACCAGTCTTGGAAGTCGAGCAACCGGCAAGCGTTGCAGCGGCGGCCGACCCGAAGAGGAAGTTTCTACGATTCAGTTTCATTTTAGTTCAGTCCTTTCGATTTGAGGAAAGCGTATGAAGGTGTAACGGCGGAGAGATCGTCGAAGTGCCTTTCGCATTCAACTACCCACCACTCCGTTCCGTTCTTCTCAGCAATAGGGAGAAGGCGATCCCATTCAACAGGCTTTGCGCCGGGCTCGCCCGGCTTGCCGAGAATGCCATCAAACTTCTTCACCTGCTTACCCATTCCATTTTCCTTGGCATGGAGAGTGGGCGAGCGATGGGGGTACTTAATGAACTCGCGGCACGGATCATAGCCCGCGCATGTCGTCCAACCGACATCCTGTTCCATAAGAACAGACTCTTCGGTATTAGCGAAGAAGTGATCCCAGAACGTAACGCCGTTCTCGTCCTTAAGCTGGAACTCCCACTGATGGTTGTGGATGCCGACGCGCGAACCGAACTTCGCGGCAGCCTCAGCAGACTTGTTAAAGAAGTCGACGATAAACTTCATGTGGTCGGCGCACTTGGCATCCCACACGGGGTTCGACCAGTTCATGCCATCAGGACCAGTGCCGCCAGGGCAGATAAGAACGGTGTTTCCGAACTCGAGATTGAACTCGGCAACCTTCTTAAGATTGTCGCCGTCGATATTGCGCCAGCCGCCGACGTGGGAGCCGCACGCAACAAGACCGTTATCGTCGAGCATCTTCTTGATCTCTTTGCCGGTAAAGCCATAGTAGCCAGCGAACTCAACGCCCTTATAACCGATCTTCGCAACCTCTTCAAGAGCGCGCTCAAGACCAACGCCAGACTTAATGATCTTGCCCGACTTATCCTTAATGCCGCCGATGTATTTATTGATGGAATAAAGCTGAAGAGCAATCTTACCCTTCGGGCCGCAGCAACAAGGACACGCGCAGCCTGCAAGCCCGAGTGCACCGAATGCACCGAGACCGCCAATGAAGTTTCTTCTCGAGATGTTCATTTGTATTCCTTTCAGTTTGTTTCAAAATTAAAACAGAGGCTTTAACCTTTAAGATAGGCGCGGTACGCGCAGTACGTCTGCCAACAATCTTCGCAGGAGACGATCTCCCACGGCGCGTGCATATTCCACATGGGAGTTCCCATATCGAGCACCTTCATTCCGAAGCGCGCCATGTACTGCGAGATTGTTCCGCCGCCGCCCTTCTCCATTTTGCCGAGCTCGGCCATCTGCCACTTAACGCCGGCTTCATCCATAATACGGCGAATCTCGGCGATAAATTCAGGCGCGCAATCGCTCGCACCGCCCTTGGAAGTGCCGCCCGTATATTTGGAAGCTGCAATTCCAGCGTGCAAACGCGCCTCATTGCCGGTCGAATCGACATCGGGGAAATGAGGATCGGCTGCTGCCGTAACGTCGGCCGAAAGCATCGACGAGCGCTCAAGAGCGCGGCGAACGAGAATGTCGCGAGCGTTAGATTCGGAGCGCTCAATAAATTCTGCAACCGTATTTTCAAAGAACGAGCTCTGCATACCGGTAGAGCCCATCGAACCGATCTCTTCCTTGTCGCACATCAAAATCGCCGCGGTCACATCGGGCGTTAAATTTGCAACATCAATTAGACCGCAAAGCGCGGCAAATGAGCAGACGCGGTCGTCGTGACCATAGCCGGTAATTAACTGACGGTCAAAGCCGACATAACGCGGCATTCCGGCAGGAACTATCTCAAGCTCCGCGCTAAGAAGATCTTGCTCGGTTACCTTATACGTCTTTTTAAGATAAGCAACGAGACCTTCTTTGTCGCCCTTCACACCTGCTTTATCATCTTTTGATTTTCCTGGCGTAGTCCAGCAAACGGGATCAAGGTCTTCGGCCGGGAAGAATTCGTTCATGCGCTTCTGCTCTTGGTCACGGCCAAGGTGCGGAAGAAGATCGCTGATCATAAAGACGGGATCGTCATCGGCGTCGCCTACTGAGACATCGACGAACGACCCATCTTTGCGCACGATGCGCCCATAAAGCGCAAGCGGAAGCGTAAGCCACTGATATTTCTTTATTCCGCCGTAGATGTGGCAGTCGAAATAAATGCAACCGCCCTTTTCATATATCGGGCGCGGTTTAAGATCGAGACGCGGAGCATCTGTGTGCCCACCGACTACACGCAGCCCCACTTCGGAGATCTTCTTGCGCCCGATAACTGCCGCCATGACGGTGCGGTCTTCGCGACCACGGTATACGCGATCGCCAGGCTTAAGGGTTTTGAATGTGGAAAGTTCTTTAAAGCCCGCATCCTCAAGCATCTTAACGCTCTCGGCATAACTTCTGCGCGCTGTCTTCGCCGCACCCAAATAGCGCATATACGCGCCTAGGTAGGAATTTGAATCTTTAAAACCTATCTTCCTTTTGACCGCTGCCTTCATGGTATTGACGACGCCCCCTTATTTATCCTGCTTCTTAGGCTCTTCCTTCTTCGGCTCCTCCTTCGCCTTGACGAGGTCGGCGCGCTTCTTCATCATGTTCTCGGCAGAATACGACGAAATCGCAAAGACCCACTTGCTGTCATCAAGCTTGAAGTAGCGATCGGAACCGCCCTTTACCTTGTTGCCGATGCGGGCGACACGCTTAACGGTATTGGAGCCTTCCTTTAAAGTCACCGTATAGACGTAGCCTGTCGCAAAGCCAAGTTCCGCTTCGGCAAGAGAAGGATCCGCGACGGAGTTAAAGTCGAGATACGAAAGCGCCGAATCAAGCGAGTACGTCTTGGAGGAATCGAGCTCCTCCTTAGGACCAAGCCCCTTAAGTACCCACGTGGAGTTGGTCCCCTTTTCGAGTTCGACCTTCTCCGAACCATGCTCGTACGTCACTGCCGTAACATCAGCCGAGGGAACGGACGCTATGCGCGTTTCGCACCACTTCTTGGCATCACCGCTAAACGCATCAAGAGGATCTTTGACAAGAACTGTCTCACCTTCAAATGCAAGATAGCGGCCGTCAGGATAGCTGCCGCCACCGTACATCGCAGCCTGGCCGGTAGGCTTTCTTGTATGCGTATCTCCAAGCTTTAGCTCGGCAAGCGTCTTACCTGCCGAATCCTTAAGAACCACGGAGGTTTCAGCACCTAGCTTGCGCCCGCGCGCAACCTGGCCGACTTTAAGCTCGGCAACCTTCAGGAGGTTCTCGACAATCTTCTCACGGGAGGCGGGATATCCGTAGAGAGACTCTACAACCCACCCCTTTTCAGATGCCGCGAGCTTAAGAGAGTTGCCAATTTCGATGCGCGAAACATCGGCGGCATTTAGCCCGGGGACGATCATCTTACCATTAAGCCTGGGTGCCGACGGCTTCATACCGCCGCCTATAAAGTACGCCGCCACGCCAAACAACGCCGCAACGCCGGCTAGAACGTACAGATTCTTGTTAGTCATTTTCGTCTTCCTTAAAATTTCAAACTTAAGTTCGCGTTAAATTACTTCTTCCTTCTGACAAGCCCGCGCAGAAGGCCAAGGATAACAACGAGCGCCGGAACAAGAGCGATATTGAAACACTTGAGCATAAGGCCAAGCGAATCGATATCAGCTGTAAGTTCCTTGCGCACATTCTTAAGTTGCTTGCGCGTTTCAGCCTGCGCCTTGCGGAGCTTCAATATTTCGTCTTGCTGCTCACGCGAAAGGATAAAGCGTTCATCGCCGCTCTTCTGCTGCTGCAAGGCCTGAAGGCGCTGCTGCGTCATCTGGAGCTCCGCTTCGAAATCGGCCTGACGGCGCTGCCACTTGCGCATAGCCTGAGCTTCAAGCTCGTCGACAACCGTAAACGGACGGTCGGATGCGCCGCGGCTCCTTACGCCGATAAGCTCCTCACGGCCGGCAAACTGCTCGATCACATTCGAGAAGAGCGTAAGGTTGTCGTTAATGAGTTGAGGAATCGACCCAAAGGGCGTTTTCATGACGCGCACGCAGAAGTCGTCGGCAAGGAAATCGGAATCAGCAATGAGCATCACCGAACCATTACCCTCAGTAAGCGCCTTGGAGACATCATTCGTGCCGTCCGGACCCTTGGGGAATGCCGTTTTGAATGTACCTGCAAGGCGAGCTGCAACAACACGCTCGTGACCATCGGGAATCATTTCCTTCATGCCGCCGCCGAACTGGACTGTCATCTTGTCGACCGTGCAGGAAGAATCCTTCGAAGTCGTGATAACAGGCGTAAAGACAAGCTCGCCGTCCTTCTTGGTAAAGGAGAAGGAACCAGCAAATGGCAACATCACCTGCGAAAGGCTCTGAACGAGAAGATCGCCCTTGTCCATATTCTCAGCGCCGAGCGAAAGGAATGCAGGATTTTCCTCTACACCGCCCTGCCCGTTGTTAAGCTTCGTGGATGCGGCAAGATCGCCTGCTATCTTGCTCGTATCGAAAGTGATTCCCCACGAATCAAAGAGCTTGCCGAGCGTTGAAGGACCGTCCTGCGCTCCGCCCATCTGCATCATCATCGGATTTTGCTGCTGACGCGAAGCAATCATATCTTTTATGGAGAAGGGATCGACACACGCGATAAGCCTGCCGCCGCGAAGAACGAACTGATCGATGGCGTAAAGAGTTGCATCGGAGAGGTTCTTTGCGTGCAGAACGACGAGCGCCTTAACTTCAGGATCGATCTCGGTGGAATCGGGAGCGATAGTACGCACCTCATAGTCTTTTGCAAGCTCGGAGAAAGCCGCCCACCCTGGCTGCGGGCGCTGCCCCATCTGCATCATCATCGGGTTCATCTGCCCACCCATCACATCGGTAAGCGAGGTCATAACACCGATTACAGGGCGCTCTGGCCACGCTACACGCGTAACAAGACGAGTAATATCATACTCAAGCGTAGATTCTGTCTTGGGCGAAAGAATGCCAAGCGTCTGCTCATTGTCGCCGGAAACAGCAACAAGACCGAAGTAAATTGGCGAACCGAACGGGTTTACGGTTTGCGGCTCGATGCCGTAGCGCTGCGCCCATTCCTCGGCATCGGAATCGGGCTTCGGGTCATATGCTTCCAAGACGATATGGTCGTTGGATGCCCTTACATATTCCTTTAGGAGATTCTCGACACGCTGGGCGTACGTTTTAAGAGCCATCGGCATGTCGGCAGCAGAGGAGCTGACGTAATACTTGATTGTAACGTCTTCTTCAAGCTTTCCAAGGACCGCCTTCGAACCGCTGGAAAGCGTATAAAGGCTTTCGGCGGTAAGATCGACGCGGAGCGGAAGAGCAGCAAGAATAACATCGGCGGCGACCACGATAACCGTAAGAACCACGACGCCAAGCGCGCCCTTCGATGCGCCGCGGCGACCATCGGTAACCGTCTTTGCAAGCGTAAGGGCAAGCACAACAATACCGACATAAAAACCGATGTCGGCAAAATCAAGTACGCCCCTGCGCATTGATTCGAAGTGGCTCAAAAGAGAGCAGGCGGCTAGCGAATCAACTATAACACCGGGAACGCCCCAATTGGCTACTGCCGTAGTTACAGGATCAAAGCCGACGATCATAAGCACGAATACCATCGCCAGCGAAACGACAAACCCGATTACGCTAGAACGCGAAAGCGTCGAAGCAAAAACGCCAATCGCCGCCGCAGCGCCCGCCATAAGGACGGAACCAACATAACCGCAAAAGACTGCGCCCCAGTCGGGCGAGCCAAGGTAGCCGGCCGTCAATGCAACAGGAAGCGTAAGGCCAACGGCTATCGAGAGGAACGACCATGCCGCAAGAAACTTACCGACCAACGCTTCCCACGTGGTCATCGGCAAGGTAAGGAGCAACTCGGCCGTGCCGTTGCGCCGCTCGTCAGCCCATAGGCCCATCGTGGCCGCCGGAACCAAAAGGAGGTAAACCCATGGATGCCAGAAGAAAAACGGCGTAAGATCGGCCTGGCGGCGCTCATAGAACATCGCAACGCCAAACGTCAAAAAGCCGATCAGGACGAGAAATGCCGTCAAAAAGACGTACGCGACAGGCGAATCGAAATATGCCTTAAACTCGCGCTTGAATACTGCCTTAATATTTTTCATGTTACTTCGCCTCCCCCATCGTCAACTTGCGGAAGATAACATCGAGATCGCCCGACGGATCGAGCTTCTTCAGTTCCGCAACGGAAATCTTCGCGTTGTCAGCAGTTCCCGTCTTTGCCTCACCGTCGGCAATAATAACGACGTGAGTGCAGACGGCATCGACCTCTTCAAGAATATGTGTCGAGATGATAACTGCCTTCTTCTCGTTCTCGGCCATGCCGCGAATAAGTTTACGGACCTCGAACTTCTGATTCGGATCAAGGCCGTCGGTAGGCTCGTCCATTATGAGAACTTTAGGATCTTTGAGGATTGCCGCTGCAAACGCTGTACGCTGGCGGTAACCTTTTGAAAGAGTTTCAATCGTCTGATTAGCGCGCGAACCGAGCTTTGCTTTGTTAATCGCATCAGCTACTGCCTTCTTAACATCGGTGCAACCACGAATTTCCGCGACGAAAGAAAGATAGTCGCCAACAGTCATCGACTTGTAACTGGGCGCGGATTCCGGCAGATAACCAAGAGCCTCCTTAGCCGCGATGGGCTCAAGCGTTATGTCATGCCCATCAATAACAGCAGCTCCGCTGGTAGGCGGCAGAAAGCCCGTTATCATGCGCATAGTCGTCGACTTGCCAGCTCCATTCGGGCCGAGAAAGCCTAATACCTCACCCTCTGAAACAGTGAACGAAACACCTTTCACCGCCTCAAAATCGCCGAAGCGTTTCTTAAGGTTTTTAACTTCTAGCATTGCGATCGTTCTCCTTGTAATGCATTAGTCGTGTTTATTAAACCTAGTTTGCGTTGCTTTTAACAACCGTCGCGAAAAAATTCTACCAAACTAAAGTTAACGGAATGTTAACGCGCAGTTCTCAGCGATTTGTCGCGTAGAGCGGGCCGAAGTTCGCGCAAGCGCGGTAATCGGCCCCTGTCGGATCGTCAGAAGCGCCAAAGAGCCCCCAGCAATGCGGCTGGAAGACCTTCTCTTCCGGAACGTTGTGCATAGCTACAGGAATACGGAGCATCGAAGCGAGTGTGATAAGATCAGCGCCAATATGACCATAAGCAATCGCGCCGTGGTTCGCCGCCCAAGCATTCATCACCGAGTAAACGTCTTTGAAGAAGCCCTTACCCGTAAGGCGAGGCGTAAACCAGGTGCAAGGCCATTCGGGATTCGTACGAAGCATAAGAGTTTCTTGCTGCTTATCATCGAGCGTCGTCGACCAACCTTCGGCAATCTGAAGAATGGGGCCCTGGCCCTTAACGAGCGCAAGACGGATCATCGTAAGCGGCATACCCTTAGGCGTTAAGAACGATGAGCTAAAACCACCGCCGCGGAAATATTCAACGCCCGCTGGAACCCACTTGGTAGCCTTAAGCGTAGCATTAATATCCTTCTCGGTGACATCCCACCAATTCTTAAATACGCTCTTACCCTTCTCCTTCATCTCGCCTGCCGCGTCTAGGCAGCAGCTGCCCGAGTTAATAAGGTGGATAATTCCAGCCTTTGCGTCCTTAGGCAAGCCCTTACCCGTAGCGCGCTTAACAGCGGCGTCAGACCGGTAAGTGCGAACATCGGCGAACATCGACGCCTTATTAGTAAGAAGCCACTGGAAGAGCATGCACACACCATTAAGCGCGTCATTTTCGGTGGCGAGAATCTGAGGCATCTTCTTACCATTCCAGTCGAAGGAGCTATTGCACATAACCTCAGCGACGTCGCCGTTCGGCCAGTGATCAGTCCACTGACGCTGCCCTTGGAAGCCGCCGGCGATTGCATTGCGCCCGACAGCCTCTTCGCCAAAACCCATCTCAGCAAGCTTGGGATTACCAGCCATCATGTCGCGAATGATAATCGACATCTTGGCGATAAACTCCCAGTCTTTATCCTTAGACTCGCGAGACTTTTGGATTTTCTTAGGATTATAATCTTTACCTTCTTTAAGGTTCTTACGCATCCACGCAAGGGCCTTTTCGTATTCTTCCTTGTCGTAGATGCCTTCTTCCATGCGGCGAAGAATCTCGCACTCATCCATATTCTCAGTGGCGAGCCCGAGATAATCCTGCATAAAGTCAACATCAACGAAGGAGCCGGCAATACCCATCGACGAAGTGCCGATCGAAAGGTAGCTCTTACCCTTCATCATGGCAACAGCAAGCCCTGCCTTGGCGAAACGAAGAATCTTCTCGGCGACATCTTCCGGAATCTTAGATGATTCATCGCGATTCTGAACTTCGTGACCATAGATGCCATAAGCCGGCATGCCGCGCTGAGCGTAACCGGCGAGCATACAAGCTAAGTACACTGCGCCCGGGCGCTCCGTGCCGTTAAAGCCCCAAACGGCCTTAGGAATCGACGGATCGAGATCCATCGTCTCCGTGCCGTAGCACCAGCACGGCGTTACGGAAAGAGATACGCCAACATTGTTATCGCGGAACTTGTTGGCGCATTGCGCCGCTTCGAACCGGCCGCCGATGGTGGTATCGGCTATCACACACTCCACAGGTGAGCCGTCGGGATAGCAGAGATTTTCAGAAATAAGCTTCGCGGCAGCTTTTGCCATGCTCATCGTCTGATCTTCGAGAGACTCTCTCACTCCGCGACGACGGCCATCGATTATTGGACGAATACCAATTCTCGGAAACTTGTTGTGCGTGAAAACCGTTTGCATCTTTACCACCTCTTTTTAAACTAGAAACCTTTACAAAACACCTCTTAATCGCGCGGCGCGGGCATGGGAGCGAGAACATCAAGCTCGCTGACAGGCGCAGCATAACCGCCCTTGACGCGCTCAAGCCCTGCGCGAACGCGCGGAAATTCGCTCGCAAGCCAATGTGCAAGAGCTGCATCCTTGCCGGGAACCCCCTTTTCAGAAAGCATAAAGAGTAACGCCGTGATGATAAGGGCAACGCCTGCATCCACAAGCCTGCGCGCGGAAAGAGCCATATACTCCTTCGAATCCTCGCGGCTCTTTGCGTATTCGATCGCCTCGTTCATCTCGGCAAGAAGCGCCGTCATGCGCGGATGCGCACTCGACCAGCCCTCACCGAGAATGTCGTCGATTACAGCCGGCACAAGAGCGCCGGTAACGCCGGCAATCGCCGCGACGACCTGAAGCTGCGACGTACCTTCGTAAATCGTTGTAATGCGGCTGTCGCGCAAATAGCGCTCGCACGGGTAGTCCTTCATGTAGCCTGAGCCGCCCATCACAGAAATCGCCGACATCGCGTTGCGCATCGACATTTCAGAGCCGTAGTACTTGGCCATAGGCGTAAGCATCTTATTAAACGCCGCGTACTTCTTCATGCGAGCACGCACAGCCTGCGCTTCGGGCGTACCCTTAAGCGACTCGAACTTGCGCGTAAGGCCTTCTTCCAAGTCGACGCATTTGGCGGAATAATACGCCAAAACGCGCGAAGCTTGGACATCGACCGACATATCGGCGAGAATCTCACGGAGCGATGCGAACGAATCGATGGAAGAACCAAACTGACGGCGGCTTGCGGCATACTCGCGAGCTGCACGATAAGCGGCCTCGCCAATGCCTGTACCTTGCGCGGCAATACCCATTCGTGCGCCGTTCATAAGAGCCATAACGTAGGTGATAAGGCCGCGCTTGCGCTGACCGATCAATTTCGCCGGAGCTTCGGTAAAGACCATTTCGCAGGTGGGCGAGCCGTGAATACCAAGCTTATTTTCAAGGCGGCGCACCTTAACCCACGGCCCCTTCTCGACGAGCAAGCAGGAAAGACCGCGGCCGTCGGAAAATTCTGGCTCTGTACGTGCAAGAACGATAAGCACCTCACCGCAGCCGTTCGTAATGAAGCGCTTTACGCCATTAACGCGCCAAGAGCCGTCGGGAAGCTGATAAGCAGAAGTCTTAACGCTCTGAAGATCGCTTCCGGCATCGGGCTCGGTAAGTACCATCGCGCCCGTCCACTCGCCCGTAACAAGGCGCGGAACGTACTGCTTTTTGATTTCTTCATCGGCGAATGAATTAATCGTTTCGGCAATGCCCTGCAAGCCGAAAAGATTCATAAGCGCAGCATCGCCGCGGCTTACGATATCGTTACAGGCCGTAAGCACCGTGCCTGGCATATTAAGGCCGCCCAGATAATACGGAATCGTAACGCCCATAAGCCCCGTCTTCCCGAAAAGCTCAATTGCAAGCTTCATGCCGGGAGCGCGGGTTACCGAACCGTCGTCATTAAGGGTGTTGCCAACTTTATCAGTCTCTTCGGCAAGCGGAGCTATGCGGTTACCCATTATATCGCCGCACAAATCAAGCGCGCGCTTATAGTTGTCGATTGCATCAGCAGCATCTTTCGGCGCGAAAGCATGTTCCTTTGCAAAACGAAAACCTTCTTCACGCAGTTCTGCAACTTCGGAAAGGTCAAGCGCGTCAATTACTGATGCGATATCGCTATTATCTCTGTAAAAGTTTGCCATGGCTCGTAATTAAGTTGATTTGTTTTTAGATTATTTCGCCTTGATGGCCTTTATGAGCTTGGGAATTACGACGTTAAGGTCGCCGACAATTCCGTAGTGCGCCACCTGGAATATTGGCGCGTCGCGGTCGGTGTTGATGGCAATGATCTTTGCCGAATCCTGCATGCCTGCAAGATGCTGAACTGCGCCAGAAATGCCGCAGCTGATCATCAGCGCCGGACGAACCGTAACGCCCGTCTGACCGATCTGGCGTTCGTGTTCGCAGTAGCCAAGGTCGACAGCGGCGCGCGAGCCGCCGACTGCACCGCCGAGCGCCGCGGCAAGATCGTGCAGAAGAGCAAAGTTCTCCTTTGAGCCCACGCCTGCACCGCCGCACACGATTACGCGGGCGCCTTTAAGGTTGACGCCTGAAGCTTTGCGCACGATATCGACGACCTCAACAGGAATTTCAACGCCGTCAAGCATAGCCTCGTGACGCACAATCTGATCTTGAATGCCGGCAGCTTCTTTTTCTTTCCTGACAGCATCCTTGTCGACGACCTTCATGACACCCTCGCGCACCGTCGCCATCTGCGGCCAGTTGCGGGCGTTGACAATCGTCGCGATAATATTGCCGCCAAATGCAGGGCGAATCTGCATAAGAACATTCGAAAACGTTTCTTTCGTTTTCTTATCCTCATAGTCACCAATCTGCAAATCGGTGCAGTCGGCCGTCAACCCGCAAGAAAGCGCACTTGCAACTGACGGCGCAAGATCGCGCCCCATGTGAGTTGCGCCAAAAATCACAATCTGAGGATTTACGCGCTTTACAAGCTCAACAAGCGCATGCCTGTAAGCCTTATTGCGGAAGACCTTAAGCGCAGGATCGTCGATGAGATGCACGATATCGGCACCGCCATCGAAAAGAGGCTTTGCCAAATCTTCGACGCCACTGCCCATCAAAACCGCGCCGACCTTGACGCCGAGCTTTGCTGCCAATTCGCGTGCCTTGCCGAGAAGCTCAAACGGAACGTCGGAAAGCCGCCCGTCTTCTTGCTCGGCAAATACCCATACTTCACCTTGAGTGTTTTTCATGATATTTAAAGATGTGAAATGGTGGAATAATGGAGGTTTAGCCGATTGTATGATCTTTGATCAGCTCGGCAACAAGCGCGGAAATACCCTCGTCGCTGGCAGGAACTTCTTTAAATTCGCCGCCCGCCAAAACGACCGACTCAATCTTGTTTACGCTCGTGGGGGAGCCGGCGAAACCGCAGCGGCCTTCT
>JAGBXE010000216.1 GCA_017629455.1 Kiritimatiellia bacterium | reverse complement strand
GTTGCTCCAGTTACGCTAAGAATGTTTTCAGAAGCAGTCTTGTCAGAAATATAAAGCTCATCCGTTTCAAACTTTACACCGGGATTTATCGTTATATTTGCTTTAGCTATACTGGCGGCATCTGAAAAAAGATCCCATCTAAAAGGAGTTCCCGTTGCCGCAACATAATTATATGAACCGCTCAAAACCTCTAATCTGGCCTCACCTCCAGCCATAGATGTCCTATACGTAAAATTACTGATTAAGCCGTACCCATCCTCGCGTGCGCCTGTATTGAGTAGGTATGCCAGTTTTTTGTCGCCTACCGCCACGCGCAATGGGTAACGATCCCACGGAGCAGACAAGCGTTTAAGGATAGTTTTAGAGCCATCAATTGTAATATCGTCGCCCTCGGCAAGCTTTATCTGAAAACCTGCAGGATTTAAGAAATCGCCTTCAGGGTACGTAACAGTGTATGGGATAGAATCATGTACATTATACACAGCATAATGAAAATTCGTCTTCGTTCCATCCCAATAATAACCTGGCATAAAGCCCTTACTCCAATGAGTAGCGTTTGTAAAATCGCCAGAGTATTCTTCACCCACTTTCTTCCACGTGTTGTCTGAAGGCTTTGCCCAATCTGCAAAAGATATTAGCGAAAGACTTGCACACGCAAAAAGTATTGCCAGGCGGACTTTTTTAATACTCTTTTTCATAGCTTTTCCTTTTTAAAAAACGTTTACTTAGATAAAGGCATCACGACAACATCGTCAAAATCAATCGGGTCGCGTTTTTGCGAAATAAAGCGCACCGTCAATGATGTCGGATGTGTAGAACCAAGAGGAAGTTCCGTTTCATAATTCTTCCATTCAACCGAATCGATATTTACCTCTACAGGCTTTAAACCTTTAACCCCAAACGAATAAAGCCTTATCATGCCTTTGCCGCGTGCGGAAAACGATACCTTAAGCGTCTTAACTGTTGATGGATAAAGAGCAAACCTTGGCGAGACAATAAATTCTGGCCCGCCGCAGTCATTAATCGGAACTAACCTTATGTAACGCTGGCCGTCGCTGGCGCCGTCATCACGCCAGTCGAGATCGCCGCCATTTTGATGAAAGCGCCAATCGCTAGGCGCTTCGCCGCGGCGGAACGTCCAGTTTTTGCCATTGTATGCATTTGTAGGTGCAACCTGGCCATACTCAAACGACGGATTGCCGACAAGGTTACCTGCCTTGCCGAACGAATAAGCCTCCCAGCGGTCCATCCAATGAAGCGGATATCCCGTCGAAAGCCCTTCGGCATTTACGCCCCCTGCAGAAACCGCCACACGATACGCCGCCACGCGCCACACTTCGCCTTCTTTAGGAAGCGGCCCAAAATCTTTTAGAGGCATCGCAATTTCCGCTATCCACGAATCGGCATAATCTGCGATGGAAAACTTGAAATTGCACTTCTTCGTAAAATCGCGCGTTGAAGGATTGCTCGTAAGCGCGCTGTACGTTTTGCCGCTATGGGAAAGGCCAAAATGGAAATACTCACCATTCTGCGAAGGCGATTGAACTACGAATTCAACGTGTGAGCCGCGCATAGCATCGAAGCGTGATCCATCTGATGGCACATCCTTCGGCGCGTGGCCGGGCGTTTTACCACAGACAAATGCGATATACAAATTGTCATTGTCGCTCTGCAAAAACATTTCCGTGCGCGGCAAATACGGATCTGGTGCTGCGCGGTCAACGTTGTAGGTTTTCATCCAGCGCCAATCGCACGATTTGTTCGCCTCTTTCCAGGTTGGTTCATCTAACCGGCCATCAAGCACCACAGGCGAAGACGCCCTATGCAGCTTTGTTGCCTTGATATTAGCTGCTAGCGCGGCAGCCGACTCCCAGTCGAGTTTGAAATTAAACTTATCTAATGCAATGCGGCGCTTTAATTCAAGATCATCGCCTGCTGCTTTGTCGGCGGCGTTTAAAAGCGACAACGCCTTTTCGACAAGCCCGGGCTCGGATGTTGCAACGGTAAACGGAAGCCCGCTTGAACCATAGCTCATGCAAATATTGGCCCTATCGAGCGCACCTTCCAAAAGCGCGCGATATTCAAGCATCTCTTTTGCCGCCGAACGGTAATACGTCGTAAGCAAATCTTTGCGCACGCTCGCAAAATCGTCATCGGTATCCCACGAGAAATGACCTGTAAGGTTGATAATCTGCCACCTCGCCTTTGCGCCGTAGATATAAATTGGATGAGCCTTGTATGCCGGGTTCTTCTTGCCGTAGTAACTAACCCACGGGCCGAACAGCCCGCCAGCCGAATGTGAAATATTCTTCGATTTGTACCACTTAATATCCTCAATCCACGCCTTTTCGATAAAGGCATAATTGCCCTTGCCGGGTAATTGGCAATGATATTCAAACGTGCGTATCGGCATACCGAAACTTGCCCACTCTTCGAACATCTTAACGAAACGCGCATTGCCCTTGCAGCCATTGTTTGTAAGAGAGTGGAAATAGCACCTGCCGTGAGGGCAGATAAGGACGCTTTGGCGTGTAGCGTCGACAACCAAAGGCTTTACGCGCTTGGGAGGCTGGCGGTATGTAAGGTAAATGCCCGCCTGCACCAGCATATCAGGGTCTTCAAGGAGCTTTGGCGTAATCCAGTTAAGGAAATCCCACCAATAATCGCTCGTGCGATTGTCCTTTGATGATGCGCCTTTAGAAGTAATAAGCTTCATGCACTCGTCACATTCGCACCATTGCGAATTATCGTCGCACATAAAATCGATTTCAACCTTTATCGGCGCGCCTGCTTCTTTTACCGCTTGCGCTTTTTTCGCGCGAAGGCTTTCAAGTATATGTTTACGCGTCGACATATTTGATAAGCATGGATTGCCGACTTTGCCGCGATAAGGCCCGCGCAACGTAACGCCCGTAGGGCAGCGCTTCCCGTCAATAAGTGGTAGCCTTTCGGGATGCTTCTTTAATTGCAAATTATAACGCGCAAGCATCTCAATTATAGGCTTTTTCTCGACATAACCATCATTTAAGAACTTGGCGTTTTCGCCAGATTCGCGAATGCGCTTAATTTCTGCAGCTAGCTCTTCTTCGCTTACTGGTGCGCGCAAAACCATATCGCCTAGCGCATGGCCGCCGAATGAGACGATATTAGCTATGCCGAACTCCGCGGCAACATCATCATCAACACCCTGACAAACAAAGCCATTGCGGATGTTCCACAATGCGATCTTTCTGCGCAACTCGCCGCGCGCGCCACCTGGCCTTAGGCCGTTTCTAAATGGCAATGGATTTTTTTCGTAAACACCGACTGGGATCGACAATTTATCAGTTTTTACGAAATCAGCACCGCTTTCAGGCTCGCACCATTTAATTCCGCCAAAACGCTTTAATACCCAATGAAGCGAATAAACTATGCCATACGGCTCCTTTGCCACGACGGAAATGCCGTCTTTCGACGCAACAAGCCTAAACCCGTCATATTGTATGCTCTTATCGGAAGGATCGAGTTTTAGGGTGATAGGCAAATGCCCGCTTGGAAGCTCTGGCACTACAGGTATCTTTGCGCCGGTAAGCTCTTCTGTCCAGCGCACAAACTCATTTGCCGCCATAACGCAGCACTTTGGCGCATCTGAAGGAAGTACGATAGCAGATTTTGCAACGCCTCTTTCCACAACGGAAACACCTTCGGCATCCTTTGCGCATACCAAGAATGTCGCCGCAAGCAAACTATAAATTTTTAAAACTGAC
>JAGBXE010000215.1 GCA_017629455.1 Kiritimatiellia bacterium | reverse complement strand
GTTCTCGCACTCGCACCATTGCAGACTGTCATCGTTGCCGATTATGGATGTAAGCGAGAGAGGGGTTGTGGCAGTTTTAATTTGCTCAACAATATTACTTGCGATAAGATCCAATACTTCAGGGTTGGATGTGCATGGATTCGGACCATACCCAGCGTTTCCTGAGAGTGTGCGCTTGCCGTTTACTAGGCAGTAGTATTCGGGGTGCTTAGCAAACATATCTGCCGATTTAACGCCTCTGCACATCATCGGCGTAAGGCAGTGGCCAGATACTGGCCTTGAGTATGCTGCAAGCTCGACAGGTGTTATGCCAAGCTTGTTAGGTTTGCGGGAAATGCCGCGCGGATTCATGTCGAGCTGCATATTGTTGCGAGCCGCCCAAAGCCAATCTTCTGGCGTTTCGGCCCAGAACGAACGCACCTTCAGATGGGGAGACACTGTAATTGTGCCTTTAGGCGCAACAATTGTTTTGCCTTTCAAAATGCAATATTCGCCTTCGTCACCTTGCTCAAGCCAGCGCATCCCGGCCCAACGTTTGAGTATTTCGTATGAGCCATAGAGAACGCCGCGAGCATCAGCACCTAAAACAGAAACTTTATCAGCGCATACCTTGATGGAAAAACCTTCTGCAGGTAGCGATGAGTCCACTTCGACGAAAATTGGAATGTTCCCTTCGCCTATTTCGTTTGCCTTTGAGCAAACGTTGATTTCCGCGCCTGTTGTCTTGTTGAAGAATTTCGCTATTTCTTGAGCGCCGAATCGTGCAGAGGGAATAGCATCTTCCGCTACGACAACTGCGCATTTCGCTATTCCATTGTCGACAAGGACTACTTCTTTTTTGCATCCTGCCAAAGCGAGAATTGCGCACGCCGAGGCTAGGAAGTTCTTGATTTTGGGTGTCTTCATATTTGTTGCTCCTGATATTCTATATTTTTGTAAATCGGCTTATTCTGCAAAAATCCTGTCTACTGGGCACATAAGGCGGTAGCCGCCGTTGCCGTAATTGGAATTAAAACCATATCGTGTTGCAGAACGTGTATGGTCACTCCTAAATCCAGATCTACCTCCGCGTCCAACCCGGAATTTATCTGCCGCTGGTGTTGGCGAGCCCTCAGGGTCGATGCCGCCATAGAGTGCTTCTGCCACATACCAGTCGCGGCAGAATTCCCAGAAGTTGCCGTGCATATCGTATAGCCCCCAGTCGTTAGGCTTTAAGAGCCCGACAGGTACAGTGTTGTTGGGTTCTATTCCTTGGAATATTTTTTTCTTGCTATTGTTGTACCAACATACCTGCGCTATTTTCTCGTCATACACCCAGAAACTGTTGTTCGAGCGGTCGTATCCGTTGTTCCATGATGCAGGAGATCCGGCGCGGCACGCGTATTCCCATTGAGCCTCGGTTGGTATATCTAGCCCTGGTATACTGGTTCTTTCGCGCCATTTGATTAAATCTTTTCCTGCGGCCGGTTCTTTTTCGTCAGGCCAGTTGTTTCCGCGCAGGGAAGTGTAGTTGATTCCTATTTTAGGCTCTGTCGCAAAGGACATTTTAGTAATTGGATTTATGGTGACGATGTTGGAAGCATAAAAGGAGTTTGGGTCAAGTATCCGGAAATGCTGGTATTGTGTCACCATAAATACGCCCATGTAATAGTCTTTTGTGAGCATAACAGTGCGTTGTGCCTCGTCGGCTGCAACGCGGCCTCTGTCTGTAGAGCGTGAGCCCATCTGCCACGATACGTATGCTGCGGGGATTCGCCTTAGGAGAAGCTTTTCTGTCATATAGAGGCGATTTGTCGCTCCAAGCCTGCCTGGCAAGTGTTCAGCATCGGCGAAGAACAGCTTTTCTGAGGTGCCGGATAGATCAACTGCCATGTAGTTTGGAGGATCTGACTTTGACCATGCCGTGACAACGGCGCGGCACTTTGATGCGTTTATTTCATGGCCGGGCCAGTTAGTGCGCGGTTGCCATGTGAAAGAATGTATCTCGCTTTGATCTAACGATGTAACGTATCTATTCACATCTCCAATAAGGTCGCAGCAGTTTACGCCACCTATCGAGACCCAGACATTGCCGGATGCGTTAGTCTGTATGTCGGCAGTCACGATGGCGGATTCGCTCAGCCGGTATGATATTGTCACACGCCCGCTTCCAGCATCTTGCGACATTGTTACTGATTTATCGATAACTTCGGGAGCGGCAGTCAAAAACGATGCAGACAAAATTGTCGCCGAAAATGTCATAAGAGAGGCTTTCATGATTTATGTCCTTTTTCGCTTATCTCGCTGTGTCTGAGAAGTTGAATGATGCATTGCACTGTAAACGAAGGCCAATGTATTCGTTCTGGTAGTTTCCATGTATCTCGTCACGGGCAGCCGAGGTGTTGTATGTGGATGTTGTGCGGATGCCGCCGCCTCGCTTTGTCCGATATTTGCCATTATCAGTTGTTTGTGCCGCTGTAGGACCTTGCGGGTCTACCTGCTCTTTTGTCCAGTCGAATATTATTGATGGGTCGTCAACATAGTAGTCGCGGCAGTATTCAGGCATATTGCCTAGCATATCATAGAACCCCCAGTCGTTAGGCTTTAAGAGCCCAACGGGCTTGGGTGTCGTATTGTCGGAGATATTTTCGCCGTACCATGCAATCTCGTTTAGGTTTGTAGAAACAACAGATGGCTCGCGTGAATATCCGTTGTCGCCAAGTTCACGATAATTGTAAAGAGCCATCGGACAGCCTGCGCGGCATGTGTATTCCCATTGCGCTTCCGTCGGAATGGAGACGCTCGCTACATAGCCAGTTGCGGCATTGGCAGTTTCTTTTTTGATATGGCCGTAATGGATGTATGAAGCCGGCAGGATATCTCTATCGGGATGATTTCTGTGTGCTTCGAGGGCCCATCTTGTCGAGTTGCCGAAGATTGTGAACGCCTGGCTTTGGGTAAGTTCATATACGCCCATATACCAGTCGTTTGTGAAGGAGACAAAGTGGCGCTTCGCTCCGTTTGAAGAACCGAATCCACGCTCGTTATATGCTGCGCCCATTGAGAAGCGCTTGTTGTCGGCGTGCACGCGGCGCATCAAAAGTACGTCTCTTTTGTATTTGATGTCGCTTACTCCGCCGGGAAGCGCTTCGGCGCACGTATAGAAGCGGTGGTTTTTCGAGCCGTCGATTGCGAGTGCCGCGTAGTCGGGCGGGTTGTTTGTCGGCCATGCCGTAACTACAGCCCGAAAGCCATTCGTGACAAGATTTCCGGGCCACGTTTCTGAATATCGCCACAGAATGGTTTGGGTCTTGTCTATCGTTCCAACATAGCGATTTACTGCTCCGAGGACATTGGTGAAGTTTTCAACTCCAATCGAAACCCATCCTCCGGCGGTAGAGTTTGTCTGGAAGTCTACCGTCACAATGCCTGGTTCATTTTTGAGAGTGTAACTGACCTTAACTATAGCGCCTTGGCTTAACGTTACGTCAGTAAGATCGACACGCGGTATTGCAGTTGCTGAAATGACCGCACCGACAATCGTAAATATGCTTAAGAGTGTCTTCATGATATTCTCCTTAGCGCAATCATTTAAAAACAATCACAACGCCGAACCTGCGTTTCGGGTCGAAGATGGGAAGGGTAGCTGATTCCTTTTGCGTGAGGCTGCGCGTATTAAGTACGGCTCCTGCCAAGACGCCAGTAGAACAGGTAGATACGGTATTTGTGTATAGCCTGCAATCCCAGAATTCATTAGATATCGTGTTGTCGAGGGCTAAGACGCTGCCAGACGCAAGGACAAGCTTGAATAATAGAAGTTTTCTTATTTTCATTTGAACTCTCCTTGAACGGATGGATGTATTAAACAGTGTTAAGTTTACCCTATTTCTCAAGCGGAACGACGAAGCAGTCGTCGATATCGAATTCGGAGTTGTCGCCGCGGAAGAACCTTACCGAGAGCGATTCTTCTTTCATGCCTGTCGATTCCGTTTCGAAGGATTGTGTCTGCCAGTCGGCGGTTAAGTTGATCTTTTTCGATTTCGACGTGCCGTCGATAATTGCGTTATATCCTGTTATCCCGCCGACACGGTGATAACTGGCAACCCAGAATCTGACGAAACCGGTGCCGCGCACGCGTGCAACGATGCGGTATTTGCGCTTTTCTGCCGTAGGCAGGTTGTATGACTGGCCGCACTCGCTTGTGCCTTCGCCAAGGTGCAGATAACGGTTTGATAGAGACCCGGAATGAAGGTGTGAAGCTGCGCCCGTTTTAGGGCACGACCAGCCTATAGGCAGTTCTTTTGGATTAAGTGCATCGAATGAACCATTTTGCCAGACTGGTTGCGTTCGTTGAAATGAAGAGGATATGGCGCGTTCGGGGCGGCAGCGGAGGAATCGTTTAAGGCTTTCTCTCAGACTGCCGCGCATACGCACAACATTGAGTTCAAGAATAGTGCCGTCAAAGATGCTTGCGCCAAGATCCTTCGAGGGAATGGTCACGCTGGCAAGAGTGTAGGCGCGATGTTTTGAGTTGAGCTTGATTTTTGCCGTCGCGGTCATAGACGTAATGTCGGGCCGCGTCAGACTAAGTTCAATTACTTCGCCTTGCTTTGGGCTGAGAGCGGTGATCGAGAATGTTACGCCATCGGCATTATAGGCGCCGCGAAGGAATGTGGCATGGGCAGCGTCAACGGCTTTGCCGGTCGATTCATCTGTAAAGCCTGTGATTGAAACTGATTGCGCAATATCCTTTTGATCCATAGCGCCATTTCCTTTTAGCGGATGGCGAAGCTTAAGTATGTCTGTTTCGATGTATGATTTGCGACGCTTTTGATTTTCACATTTCCATGTGCATTCAAAAATGTATTCAATGTCCTTTACATGTTTAAGGGCGCGAGGATCATCTGCTGCTGCGGCAAGTGCGTCTTTAAGCGCGTCAGAAAGCACGACTTCCGCACCTGGAAAATCGAGAAGGGGCCCGATAGCCGACTGATTCGGCCATCTGATGCAATTTGGAGTTCCAAGGAATGCTTTTTTAAGAATTGCCCTGAACTTCTTCATTCCGCCTTCCCAGGCGGCACCGTAGTAGAGCTTATTAGCTTCTTCAAGGTCGCCGCTTATATCGCGCGAAGTATCCCATCCTTGTAGAGCGATGGCGTACATCGCTTGCCAGCAAGCAAACCACTTAAGGTTCTTGCCGTTGTAGGGCGGATACATTTTAGGATTTTTTGCTTCCCATGGCAGAGGATCGGGGAATGGGCCGTTAGCGGCCCACGTGTGGCCGTTGCAACCGAAATCCTTTGATATGCGCATATTTTCTGCTACGATGTGCGCAACAGGAATAAACGTTCCGCCCGGGCATCCTTCGCATGTAAACTCGTTGCGGTTTATTATGTTTTTCAACCCAAACGGTTTCCACATATCATAGATGCGCGCCATTTCAATATTTTCTTGGCATGTCTTGTCTCCCATTGAGTGGCGCCAGCATTGGTTGTTATAGCTTATTGTGAGCGAAAGACGCTTGTCGGGCTTGATGCGGGCAGGCGGTAGCCAAAAGTCTTGATACGCCCAGCCGCCAAGTTGTACATCTGGTTTTTTCGCCCATACGCGACGCGCTATTTCGTTGATTGTCCACCAGTAGCGGTCGGAACGTTTGCCGCGAGCTATGCTGGCAGTCTCTTTGGGATCGAGCGCCGTGCAGTTCTCGCATTCGCACCACTGCATGCTGTCGTCGTTGCCGATTGTGATGGGAGCTTCGTTGCCGTGCGGTTCATTGGCAATGCGAACTATCGTATTTGCGATGCGCTCAAGTACGGCGGGGTTTGACATGCAAGGATTAGGCCCGTACCCGGCGAGCCCCGACATTTTGCGCGCGCCTTTTACGAGACAGAAGTATTCGGGATGTTCGGCGAATAATTTCTTTGGGTCGTCGGAATAGTTGCACATAAGGCGCGAAAAACAATGCCCTGTCATCCCGCGCCCATAGACGGCCATTTCTTCGAGGTGCCGCATCTTTGCGCCGCCGGGAGCGCCGAATGTACGCCACGTGACAATCGATTGCATATTGTTGCGCGCTGCCCACAGAAAGTCTTCATCGCGCATGCTATTGAATGTACGCACAACTAGCGATGGCGATGCCGAGATGCGTTTGCGCGGCAATGCAATTGTTTTACCTTTGAGTACGCAGTACTCGCCGTCTTCGCCAGGCACGAGCCAACGCATCCCACCCCAACGTTTAAGAAGTTCGTATGAGCCGTAGAGAACGCCTCGCGCGTCAGATCCTAAGATGGCAACTTTCTCTGGCGTTATGTCGATTGTAAAGCCTTCTTTAGGAAGTTTTGTGTCTATTGCAATGACGATCGGAATGCCCGCGCCATTTTCGGACTTTTCGCCTGCTTTCGAAATTGCAATTTCAGCCCCGGTATATTTTTTAAAGCACCTTGCGATTTCGGCGGCTCCAAACTCTGCCGATGGTGGTGTGCCTTCGGCAACGACTATATGACATTTAGGAGTGCCGTTATCGATAATCGTTATTTCATTTGCCAAGCACACGAGAGTGTACGGCAACGCTAGAATCGCGCATAAATATTTCTTCGTCATGGCTTTGTGTTTCTTTTAGTTCTACCGTCTTTGGGCGCCAGTTCAAGGCGCGGGAGTGATGAGCAGAATCTGTGGCGTTAAGGGGCGTACTTCACCGGTTTTGAATTTTACGACATCGCCTTCTTTTTCGAAGCTGATTTCTTCCCATGAGCCGTCGTATGTAAGGCGCTTGGCCGCAAGCGGTTTTGTGCCGAGTCGTAGCGCGAGCTCTTGCCAGTCGTCATCTCCAAAGTTTGTTACGGCCACTAATTCGGAGCCGTCGTCGAGGGTGGCGTACGATGACAGCGTGTGGTTGTTTTCTACGCATACGTACGGGAGCACTCCGCCAATAAGGCGGTCGATAGCTTTAATTAGGATTTCCTTGCGCACAGGGCGCAAGTACTTATTCCATCTGTTCCAACCTTGGCAATCGTATGTCCAGCCCATGACCATAACGCGCCCGCCGCGTGCATTCGTGCCGAGTATTAACCCCGCGCCCATTTCGGTGCTCGTGCCGTTTACGCTGTCAATGTTCACAAAGCGGCTTAGCGTTTTGGCTCCCTCTGCCGCTTCAAGACGGACGTTTGTCGCATCGGATTGCCAACGCACTTTTGTGCCGTCGGCGAATACTTCGGTATTAAAGACTTCATTTGGCTTATAGTCGGTGACGCTTGCGCAGATGTCCGCGCCAAAGCCGCGAGATACAAGCTCTTTAGCGCCTAACGAATCTACGATAACCCGATGCGACAATACTTGCGCAAGTTCTTCGTCGGAAAGAAGCTTAATTGATTTTTTTACGAGAATGTAGATGTCGTGAGGGTGCGATCTATCTGCCTTTGCGAAAGAGCACGGAAAGCCCATCGGAAGAAAAATATCATCGAGCCCCGAGGCATAGTTGATGCTTTCAGGTTTTACTGAATCGCTTAGGCGGCTAGGCGAATTTACGAACGCTGTTATGCCGCGAAAGCGCGGCGACTTAGTTCGCACGAGATCGTAAAGGGCTTGCCTCATCGGAAGATACTTGCTGAAAACCTGCTCGTAACGCGACTGCGAATGAGTGTCGATCGTGCGGTCGAATTCGCTCATCCATATTTTGCCGCCGTCTACGCCGTAGAGGATGCCCAAAGTAAGATGCGCGGAGAACATCTTCGCCGATTCGCTCCAGTAGTTCTGCGGCCACGTGTCGTTTTCAGAAACAATTTCGTCAATTCCTTCAAAGTGCGAAAGAAGCCGGCTAATTGTACGCTGCTGGCCGATAAGAGTGCGCGGAGCGTTCATCCCGTAGACGGAATTGTTAAGACGCAGAAAGGGGCGTGTGCGCGGCCCTGCCAACGCTAGAGCAACGTCTTTTGCAAAACCTATCCCTTGCCCAGGCGTGCTGTAGCCGCACCTGATGGAAGGATTGACTGAATCGATTGCTGCGCGGATTTCCTTTGCAAATGATACGGGCGCTGCGATGCGGGATGCTTCCACTTTTATGCGAATAGGATCTGATGCTGGCGCTTCACTGACGAACGCTCCCCATTCGCTTGCTGTGCGCGATTCGCCCGTTGCCTCATTGTAGAGTTCAGCGTGCAACGGGCAAAAGCCTTCTCCAGCACGCGGTCCAAAGTCGTCGTCGATAAGAAGAAACGCCGGATCTTCGCGGCAAATAGAGCGGATCGCCGATAAGACGTATTCGCGAAACTCTTTATCTAGCATACAAAACCGTGCGCGCGGCGCGCCATTGGCGAGGATTGAACGCTGCCAGTGAACATCTACGCTCCGCGCCGCGTGGCCTTGAGTTGATTGTATGAGAACCCCGACCGTTATGCCAGTTCCTTCAAGCCCAGCTTTGAATTTACGGAACGCTTCGGCGTGCTTGGGCAGCAGGTCTTTTGGCGGCAGGCATTGTGGATGGTACGAAAGGGAAGCGGCAAATTCTTTAACGCCGAGTTTAGCTTGCCGCTTTGCTTCTGAAATCGCAAAGTCGATATGGTCGTGGCGGACAGGAATTATCTTAAAGTATCTAAGCGGCCGCTTTTCGTATGCTGTTGCGGAGAGGATTAAAGCGGCGTTCAGTATAATGCAAAGACATGCGCTTTTTTTCATCATTAATCCTTTTCTTCAAAAGTGATTTTTTTGCCGCGGAATCTTACATCAGCCTTTGCGCCTTTTTTCGACTTGACCGTGACTTTCGTTGGAACGCCGTCTTTCCATACGCAGTCCACTTCGAACGCCCCTCTTGCGCATAAACCTTTAAATGAACCTTTTTTTGCCCATACTTTTGGCAGAGCGGGAAGCAATTCGATATGCCCTTCGTGGCTTTGTATTAGCATCTCGATGACGCCGGCCGTTGCGCCGAAGTTGCCGTCAATTTGGAAGGGCGGGTGCCAATCCCAAAGATTGTCGTATGTGCGCGTTGCGATAAGGCAATTTAGGAGGTGGTGTGCCTTCTCGCTGTTTCCAGTGCGCGCCCATGCGTTCAGTCGGTGGGCTAAGGCCCAACCTGTTGTGCGCTCGCCGCGCAGCTCGAGTGTCCGTTTCGCCGCTTCAAGCCATTCGGGCGTTTTGCGTGAGATGAGCGTGCCGGGCATAAGCCCCATTAGGTGCGAAATATGGCGGTGCTGTTTTTCGCCTATTTCTCCGTATGCCTGCTCTTCGCGGAATTCCTTGATTTGGCCTGACGTGCCGATTTGCACAGGATCGTAGCTGTCGATCTGTTCGCGGCACTTTGCGATGACGAGGTCGTTTGTTTTAAGGATGTCGGCCATCACAAGGAGATCGTGGTTATTTTGCCAGATAAGCTGCTGGTCGAAGGCGCAGCCGATTGTGTGGTAGTAGGCTACTCCGATTTCCTCGTCGTACCAATCTACGCGTTTGCCTTGGCATACTTGTTCGGGAGATGCGGAGAATACTGCGAGATATTTGCCGTCGTAGTTGCGCACGGTGCGTACAAGGAAGTTGGCCATGCCGTGAAGGGCGGGAAAGACACGTTTTGCAAGGATGTCCTTATCTTGTGTAAACTCCCACCAGTCGGTGAAAAGCCGTGTCGTAAGCCCTCCGATGCCCGGTCCGTCGTGCCCATCGGGGTTAGGACCGCCAATCGAGAGATATGGGTAGTTGGCCGTTCCGAGAACCCACCAGTCGGGCTCAGGCTCGTTCTTGTCGGGTAGCGATTCTGGCGTGTAACGGCGGATGAACTGGTAGCAGCAGCGGCTTTTAGTGCCGCGCACCGCTTCGTTAAAATCGGCGTATGCTTCAAAGCATTCGGCGAGATTGCCGTTGAACGCTGGCCAGTAATTCATCTGAACGTTAATGTTGTGCCAGTATCCGGACCCCCATGGCGCTACTTCGTGGCAGTTCCAGATGCCCTGAAGGTTGGCAGGGAGCGTGCCTGGCCGCGACGATGATATAAGCAGGTAACGGCCGAACTGCGCATAAGTCTCTTCGAGGTAGGCGCAACGTTCTCCTTCGCGGTAGCGCTTTAGGAGTTCGCTCGTATCGAGTTTCGCGTCTTCTTCATTTCCGCCGAGATCGAGTTTAACGCGTCCGAAAAGTCTACTGTAATCGGCGATGTGCCGCGATTTAAGCGCGGCATATCCTAACTTGGATGCAGAATTAAGCGTTTCGCGCGCGGCGGGGCGCGGATCGGTGGGCTCTAATTTTTTTGCCCAGTTTTTCTCGCGGAATATTTTCGGGGAAAGCTTGTAGTTTGTTTCGATCGACATTATGATAGTCGCTTGCGTCGCGTTTGTGACCGAAAGGGTGTTTGTGCCTGCAGACACAAGCCCGTCGGTGATGATGCGAAAGCATGCTGCTGCGCGAATGCCGAAGGCGTTGAATTCTTGGTAGATTTCGAGATGGTCGGGGTAGACCTTTGTCTCGGCGCGGCGACCCGTCTTTCTGCCGAAGCGATCAGTTTCGTATTTGCGCAGGAAGGGGGCGTAAGGGGCTAGCTCGAAGGAGAGTGAGCCTTTTGTGTCTGACTCAAGGTGCGTGACAAGAACGCGGTCGGGATAGCTTGCGAAAGCCTCGCGGCGGTAGCGAACACCGCCAGATGTGTATTCGACCCATGTAAGGGCATTTTCAAGGTCGAGGCCGCGCGCATATGATGTTTCATTAGTGTGCCCCGTGCGGATGCGTATTTCAAGAGCGTCTGTTAGAGAGCATCTTTTTGATCTGCGCGGATCTGGTATGTGGAGCGCATTATGCGTCAGTTGAATGCGCTCATCGGCAACTAGGCCAAAGACGTTTGCGCCGAAATGGCCGCACCCTATAGGCAGCGACTGTTCTTCCCAGCCTTTATCGGAGTCTTGCGCAGGCGCAGAAAAGCGGATTGATGGTGCAGCGTTAATTAAGGCAGTATCAAGGAGAATTGCAATAGTAAGCAGTGTTTTTCTCACAAAGCCGCCTTCCGGCATCTTTACATATGTACTCAGCGATTTCATCAGTTGGATACGAACGGCTTAATATAGTAGTATTCGCCTTCCAGATTTTTGAAAGGAAGCGTTGAAAAATCGTTGGTTGCCGTCCCGGGCGTCATGCAGAAAATCTGGCTTGCGGCAAGCTCTGCCGCGCCTGGCCAAAGATAGCCCTGCTTGACGACGACAATGTCGTAGTCGTTTGCGCTAACGCCCATAGCATCGAAATGCTCGCGCATCGTAAATGATGTGCGCACCGAGGCGAATACGATATCGACGTTGCCGGAGCGGAATATAATTCCTTCTCCGCTTTCTTCGCCAACGAAACCAAGTATCTTTGCTTTGCCGATGTATTCGCCTTCAATTGTTAAATCGTCTGTATATTCGTCGCTCTTAGGAATAGTAATGGCCGCTCTATCGCCAACTTTCATCGTCTCTAATTTTGCCCATGCCTCTGGGCAGTAGATCGATGTAAACAGCGTGCGCATACCATTTCCAAGAAGTTTTTTAAGAAGATACGCGCTCTTCCCTCCTGCGCCAGCTGTCGTATTATCGCCCGAATCGCTGACGAAAACGGGCTTGGCCATTGTTTTAACAGCATCGGAGACTTGGTCGGGCGCGAGGGCCGGCACGCCGAATTGCAAATCAGTCTTATGTTCGTCGTAATAAGCGGCTATAGCCTTTGCCTTTGCGTCAATTTCATCGTGGCACGAGTTGGAATATACGATTACAGTTGCCGACATAAATGGCGCATCAACCCAAGGCTGGCCATTGAAGACTGATGCTGAAACTACGCGATTGTCGGTATCGAGCTCGCGTATCATTTTTAAGACGGTAACGTAAGGCTCAACGCTTGTTTGTGCGGCATCTGCGAACTGCACGCGAATGCGGAAGAAATGAGGTACGCTCTCTTTCTTTTCTTCCAGAATCTTCATTAGCGCAACGGCGGCGCGGCGTTCGGTATCGTCATAATCGGTATGTGGAGCTGTGCGGTAGCCGCAAATCGCCTGCACATTGCTAACGAGCCCATCGGCGACATTGCCGTGGAAATCCTGAGCAAGTGAAATGGGGATTTTCTCGCCAACGGTTTTTCGCAGTTCCTTGATAGTCCACTCTTCGCCGCTGCCAAGGCCTTCAACATACATAGCGCCGTGAAGGTAGAGATATATGCCGTCCGCGTCGGGGTGCTTAGCAGCTTCTTGGCGAAAATCGGCGAGAACTTCGTCAAAACATTCGCGCGTGACCATGCCAGACGGAAGCGAGACCGCGTAAACGAGAGGAACGACTTCATAGCCGGCCTCTTCAAAGAGATGGGAGGCGAAGAGTTTATTCTTCGCCTCCTCACCATGAAGGATGTAGAAACTGTCTTTGCCGGCTTTCGCATCGGAGAATGTGTTAGATTCGCACTGGAACGAACCGACTAGAATTTTCATTTCGACATCCTTTCTTTTTGCGTTTGCTCCTTAGAGAGACTTTGAGAAATATTCGTCCATCTTCGGCGACATAGGCTTGCAGCCGTCTTCCGTGATGATGTACCCTGTTTCAATACGCGCACCGTACCATTTCGGATGGCCGAAGAAGCTTACGTCGACCATAACAGTCATGCCGGGAGCGAGTACGTCTTCTGAATTGGGACCGTAGAACGGAAGTTCCGCTTCCATAAGACCAATCGTGTGCGCAAACGGGCAAACGAGGTACTTAAAGAGGTCGTGCTTCTTGAAGTATTCGCGGCCGGGAACGTCGATTTCCTTGCCCGAAACGCCAGGTTTAAGCATTCCCTTCGTAAGCCACATAACTTCACGCAAGTGATTCATCGCATCCTTCTGGTCTTGCGTAAATTCGCCGCTGACGGGAAGGGTGTCGCCGAATGTTCCAGCGTAACCGTTAAAGCGCGGCGCAATGCCGATCATAACGAGTTCGCCGGCCTTCATTTCCTTGTTCGTAGCCGTGGGAACGACAGCATTGGCGCGCTCGCCAGAGCCGACGATTGTCGAGTAAGCAAAGTTCGTCGCGCCGTTAGCGCGGCAAAGCGCTTCACCTGCCGCGGCAACTTCGTATTCGAATGCGCCGGGGCGAATCTTCGCTTTCATTGCGTCGTATGCCATGTCGCAGAGATTGACGGCCTTAAGCATATTCTCGCGCTCCCAATCACTCTTAAAGGCGCGCATAGCTTCGTAGTCGCTCGTGATGTCAACGAGTTCAACGCCGGCAAAGCCGTTCTGGAAATCGAGGTAAACCTGGTGCGGAATCGTGTTAGTTCCGACAACGCCGATTTTCTTAAGCGGCATTCCAGCTTCGGACATTTCGCGGTAGAGGTCTTCAAACCCGATGATGTGGGCGTTCGGATATTCCTCTTCAGGAACCATAAACACCGGGAAGCAGCGGATTTTCTTGATTGCCGAGCTCTGGATGGCGAACGGCTCTGATTCAGGCCCGCCCAAAAGCAAAGGCTCGCCCTTGGCAGGAACGAACACCGAACCCTTTTCGAACTGCCCGCACCAGCCAGTCAAATACCAGCCGTTTGCGATGTTAAGCTCATCGAAATAGATGAGAGCCGCGTCGAGGCCCTTTTTCTGAAGGATTGCCTGCACTGCAGCGATACGCTTGTTTGATTCATCAATATTGTAATACGACATTTTTTACCTCCTTAAAATTACTTATCTTATTAGCAGCTATACCCTTGCACAGGATAGTAGGCCATATCTTTGCGGCGATCAAGGCGCCCGTATACGGCTACAATCGGTACGTCCGATTCGAGAATCGTAGCAGTCTGCCCTGGGCCGAGCTGGAACTTCTCATCGCCTAAAGGCATATCCATGCGGAAGCAATTAACGCGGCGTGCAGGAACGTGCAGCGTGATGCCTTCCTTGGGGTCCTTGTCATCGAAAAGGATGGTGACTTTTATTGTCGCGTCTTTCTCGCCATTGTTAACGACCATAAGCGCTTCATGGCCAAAAGGTTCGCTATCGCCGTGGGGAGGAAGGTCTCCGTCGGAGAATACCCAAGTTTTCTTTCCGATTTCCATTTTGCTCATTCCTTGTTTGAATGTGGTAGTTACATCAACTAGTTTGACAATTGTACTAAAACTTTTAGTTTTATGGAAGCGGATTTTATGCCCGCAAAAGTGATGTGATATTTATTATGTCACCAGCTCCTAGTAAGAGCGTTACATCGCCTTCTTCCAAAGTGCCGCGCACGCTAGCCCACGCTTCCGTGCAGCTACAGGCAAGTTTTAAGGATTTGAACTTTCCGTACTTGCGGCAAGCTTCGTACAAGTCTTCAATGCCGCCGCCGGCAGTAGGCTGCTCAAATGCCGCGTACGTAGGGCAGAGGATTATTTCATCTCCTAGCGAGAGCGCAGGCGGAAAATCGTTAAGGAGCGATTTCGTGCGCGAATAGCGGTGTGGCTGGAAAAGAACCCTGAGTGTGCCGCGGCAAATCTTGCGAGCCATCGAAATAGCGCACGCCATCTCCGTTGGGTGGTGGGCGTAATCGGCTATAACGAGAGGCGAATCCGGCGCGGAAACAACTTGAAAACGGCGGTCAGGAAGCGCGGTAACGATTTCGGGAAGGGCATTTGCGATATCGTCAATTGAATGGCCGCGGCGCAACGCTAGCTCAACGGCGGTGCGGGCGTTGCGCATATTGTGCGCAGGGAGCGCTTTTAGAACTTCGCACAATTTTGGATGGTCAATAGGCGGCAAGAGCTCCGCTTCTATTACGCACTGTGCGCGGCGGCGCGCTTCGTTGTAGCAATCGGCGTATTCTTCGGGCGTTTTGAAGCGATCGGGGTGGTCGTATTCGCAATTTGTTACGACAAGCGTCGTGGCGCTATAGAGCGCGAGCGTTCCGTCGGATTCGTCGGCTTCGACAACAAGGACGCTTGGTTTATCTAGCGGGCCTTCAATCCCGGCAACAGGAAAAGCGCCAGTTTCTCCGCCGATGCACCATTCAACGCGTTCGCCAAGGGCAATGAGAAGGCGGGCTGTCCAAGATGAAGTCGTTGTTTTGCCATGGGAACCTGCTATGGCAATTGAATTGCAAGAGGAAACGATATTGGCAAGTGTTTCGCCGCGAGAACGTATAGTAAGCCCAAGTTCGCGTGCGCGGACGAGTTCTGGCGAGTTTGCCGGCACGGCAGGGGTTACAATTATCTCTTCATCTCCTTTAATATGCGAAGGGCTGTGGCCGCCAAAAAAGGTGATGCCTTTCCCTGCCAGCCACTCGGTGCGGGCTGAAGGGTGGCCATCGCAGCCGGAAACTTCATGCCCGCGCATTTTCAGCAGCAAGGCGAGACCAGCCATGCCGACCCCGCCTACTCCGATCATATGGATTTTTCGTTTGTTCACTTGACTTGAAATATGATGAAGATATTATACCATAACATATCCTAGTTTATGTTATAATGCGCCTGTAGGTTTTGGGTTTGTAACCGTTAAGTCTGTAAGCTAAAAGAAAGAAGCCGTAACAATGAAAAGAACTGTCATCACGAATGCACATGTCATTTCTCCTGGAGTGGATCTTAAAGGAGCGACGGTCGTTATTGAAGGCCGCAAGATAAAGCTCGTTACGGCTGACAAGGTTGCGGTGAAGGCCGATCGCGACACCACAGTCGTTGATGTGCGCGGCCAGTATTTGATGCCCGGCTTTATCGATGTTCACACGCACGGCGCGTTAGGGTGGGATTTTTGCGACAGCGACGAGAAGGCCATTTTTGAATTCGCCAAGGCGAAGCTTCAAGAAGGCGTGACGACAGTATTCCCGACTACGCTTACTGTTTCGCACGAAGAGCTTATCAAGGCTGCCAAGAATGCGCGCAAATACGCCGACGAAGGTATGCCTTATGCAAAGGTTCCTGGGATTCACCTTGAAGGGCCGTTTATCAATGTGCAGTGCTGCGGCGCGCAGAATCCAAAGTTCGTCAGGCTTCCCGATGTCAAGGAACTGAAGGCGATTATGAAGGTATTTCCCGTCGCGCAGATTTCGTACGCGCCCGAAACTAAGGGCGGCGCGAAATTCGCTAAGGACTGCCTAAAGCTTGGGGTTGTGCCTAGCTGCGGTCATACGGGGGCGTCGCTTGCCGAATTTATGCCGGCTTATAAAAATGGCTTGAGGCATATGACTCATTTCTGCAATCAGATGACGAAGCTCCATCATCGCGAAATCGGAATGGTCGGCGCGGGCTTTTTGATTGATGATTTAGATACCGAGGTCATTTGCGACCGCATCCATCTCAGCGATGATATGCTTAGGCTTATTTTCACGAAGCGTCCGCTAGAGCATATTCAGATGATCACCGATTCGCTTAGGTGCTCGCACTGCAAAGACGGCTTCGCCTTTGAGATGGGTGGGCTTAAGGTTCTTCTTAAAGATGGTGAAGCCAGGCTCGTAGAGGGCAATAACCTTGCCGGCTCAACGCTTTGGATGGGCAATGGGCTAAAGAATGTCCATGACGTTACGGGCATTCCGCTTAAGGACCTTGTGCGCTGCACGTCTTGGAACCAGGCGATAGAGCATGGGCTTGGCAAGCAGCTAGGCAAGGTGGAGAAGGGCTTTATTGCTAATCTTGTTGTGATAAATCCTCGTTCGTGGCGCCCGTCGGCCGTCTTCGTTGACGGACAGCAGCGGATTTGATATACTTCTTTTAAATTTGTACGAGAACAGTGCTACTTTATTAACAACGGTGCGCTGTTTTTGGAGGGATGGCCGAGTGGCTGAAGGCAACGGTTTGCTAAATCGTCATACGGTTTAATTTCCGTATCGGGGGTTCGAATCCCCCTCCCTCCGCCAATTTTCACGAAATAAATTTTTTTTCTGCTCCCAGAAGGATGAGCCTTTATCACTTTGCGAACGAAAGCGTGAGTCTTAGCACCCCACCGATTTTTACCTCACGCGACGTTCGCAAAGTTCGCAGAGTTTTATATGTTGTTGACTATTCTTTCTATTCCATCCTTCAAGGACGACATGCAAGATTTAGAATGAATTGTATACGCGCAATCAAGAATATCTTTTCTCCTACTGCCTCTACATCCATAACTTACCCTCCAAAAAACTTCGCGGACTTCGCGGACTTGGCGTGAGTCTTAGCACCCCACCGATTTTTTCCTCACGCAAAG
>JAGBXE010000214.1 GCA_017629455.1 Kiritimatiellia bacterium | reverse complement strand
TGCGCGATCTTGCGAATTTGAGTTCGCTTGCCGGTTTCGTGGGCATGCTTACCGACTCGCGTTCATTCCTTTCCTATGCGAGGCACGAGTACTTCAGGCGCATTCTGTGCAATATTATCGGCAAGTGGGTCGACAACGGCGAGGTGATTGCCGATTATGACGCTTTGGGCAAAATGGTAGAGGATATTTCGTTTAATAACACCAACAGGTATTTTGGTTTTGGATTATGAGCCCATGGCGCTGATTATCGACGAAAAGCGCTCGAGGCTGTGACTGAAGAATTTTTTCCATCCTTCACACAATACGCTTCTGCCGGCGCAGCGGTTGCGCGGGCAGTCGCCGTTGCAAACATATAGATATCTGCATGATGCGCACGGCTCGCGCAAGCTTGCGTTTTTTGCGGCGGCGAACTGCCGTGCAATTGCGCATTCCGTTATTCTGTCCCATGAATCGGTTGTAATGTTTCCGAGTTTGAGATTGTCCTTTACATGGAAATCGCAGGGATATACCGAGCCGTCGTGCTCAACCACAAGATAGCCGCTGCACGACGGCGAGAGTGTGCATTGGGTGTGCACTCCTTGAATTAATTTGGAAACGATCGAGTCGAAGAGGCGAATGGAAACGGTGTAGGCGTCGCGTTTGGACCATTCGTCAAACAGGTCGCACAGGAAGCGCCCCCATTGTTCCGCCGATATTTCGTTGCATGGGCCCGTGCATTCTATGTACTGGTGGTAGCGCGTCGAGAAATTGTCTCGCAAAAAGGTGTAAACATCCTTTGCGTTGGCTGCGTTTGCCGACGAAACAACGGTTAAGAGGTTGTAGTCGACATTGGCGCGTTCAAGGTTTTTTATTCCGGCATATGCGTCGTTAAAAGCGTTTATGGCCTTCGACTGCTTTGTTTTGCGCAAAATATTGTGAGCGGGAGAGCCGTCCAGCGATGCACCTACAAGCCAATTGCCCGCCTTTAGCCTTTCTGCGAGCGCGGGAGTGACCAACGTCGCATCTGTTTGCAGAGAGCGGGCAAATGGGAGTGATTCAATTTTGTCTAAAACATATCCGGGCGCGAGAAGCGGCTCTCCGCCCTGCAGCGTGATGGACTTTGCCGTGAAGGGCAGGGCATTGTATGATTCAAGCAGCAGGTCGAGAGTGCGCTCCGAAATGACTCCTGCCGGATGGTCGGAATAGAAGCAGTATGAGCATGCGAGATTGCATGCAGAACCCACAGGTTTAAGCAGGAGAGAAAAAGGTCGCATGAGGAAAGTGTTGTTTGTTTGTCTTATGATGATATTATACATAAAAATTGTGATGTAATTTTATCAGGTTCCCGGTGTATTAATTTCACTATTGCATGTTTTTGCGAATTTAGATCAAATATGCGGCGAACATTCCCAAAAAAGGATAAATAAAATGGCTAATATCAAGGGCGGCCGCGCCGCCAGAAAACGTGACCATCAGAACGCCAAGGCGAACAAGCGCAATTCTATCGCCAAGGCTAAACTTCACGATGCGCACAAGAAGCTCTTCAAGGCTGCAGATGCAAACGACAAGGAAGTCGCCGAGAAGAAGTTCAAAGAATTTGTCTCCGGTCTCGATAAGGCTGTGAAAAAAGGCATTATCACCAAGAATACCGCCGATCGCAAGAAATCCCGCGCCCAGCTTAAGCTTAATAAGATGGCAAAGGCCGAGACTAAGTAATTCAAGGTTAAATATAGGGAATGTGATGGCAGAAGGGCATCGGGATTGTTAAAATCCGGTGCCCTTTGCAATTAAAACGGTTTTCAATAGTAAATAACTACATTAAGATATACACGAAAGGAAAAACAAAATGGCAAAGAAGACTCTGCGCGATGTTGAACTCAACGGCAAGCGCGTTGTAATGCGTGTTGATTTCAATGTTCCAATGGCCAAGGATGGTTCAGGCAAGATTACCGACGATACGCGTATTGTTGCCGCGCTTCCTTCAATTCAGTACGTTCTCGAGCAGGGCGGAAGCCTTGTTCTTATGAGCCACCTCGGCCGTCCGAAGGGCGTTAAGCTTGGAGCAAGCGCAAATGAAGCCAATGCCGCGTTTTCACTCAAGCCGGTAGCTGAAGAGCTCGCCAAGAAGCTTGGCCGCGAAGTTAAGTTCGTGCCTGACTGCATGGCGGCCGATGATGTCGTTTCGGCGCTCAAGCCTGGCGAGGTTGCGCTTCTTGAAAACACCCGCTTCTACAAGGCCGAGGACGGCAAGGTCAAGAAGGATGACGAGAAGAAGGGCATCCACCTTACCGACGAGGAGTTTGCCGCCAAGAAGGCAGAGCTCAAGGCCGAGCGTGCGGAGATGGCTAAGAAGCTCGCTTCCTACGGCGACATCTACTGCAACGACGCGTTCGGCACGGCTCACCGCGCACATGCGTCCACAGCTGTCATCGCCGATTACCTCAAGCCCGCGGTTTCAGGCTTCC
>JAGBXE010000019.1 GCA_017629455.1 Kiritimatiellia bacterium | reverse complement strand
TGGTCGATTTAGGTAACGGGAAAACAAATAGTAGCAAATCTTCTCATATTGGACTAATAGAACACGTAGACCTTGAAAAAGGAATTATTACAGTCATTGAAGGTAATGCGAATGTTAATAATATGTCCGACAACCTTGTTCCGGCATTTCAGCGCATTTTTACTATGGATCAGGATCGCGCTGTTTTGGTTCAGGTTGCGTTTTACGGCGCATACGCGGTTTTGGCGCTTTTTACATCGATATTTGTCGAAGAGTTTTCATTTAGGACGGGCATTCTGATTGGGTTAGCGGTGTATGTGTGCGGAGCGTTATTGTATATACCAGCCTGTTTGAAGCAAAGCTTCGATTTTTATTTTATTGGGATATTCGTTGTAGCAGGCGGTTGTGCCATACTTGAGGCGTCATCTAATTCGTGTATGCTTGCTCTGGGCGAGGCCAAAAGCGCCATAAGGCGTCTTAATTTTGCGCAGGCAATGAATCCGGTCGGATCAATAGTTGGCATTTTCATTGCTCAGAAGGCGATCTTGGCGCATTTAAATCCTGCAAGTGTCGAGGAGCGCCTGGCGATGACGCCGGAGGAGCTTACTCCGATTGTCCATTCCGAGCTTACCTGGATATGCGTTCCTTATGTGGCGCTGTGTCTCGTGATGGTCGGGATATGGGTGTATTTTTTCCGCAATAAAATATCGACGCGGATGGAAAATGAGCGCGGCGAAAGGGCGCCTTTTACTGTTCGTCTATGCCATGTTGCCGCGGCGATGTTGGCTACGGCGCTACCTTTTGTCCTTACGGGGATACTGTTTCCCAATATGGATAAGCTAACTTGGATGCTTTGCGGTATGATTGGCCCGCTAGCTTGTATAGCTGTAATGCCTACTTACCGTTCGTCATTTAAGACGCTTATTAAATCTGCGCGCTATATGTTTGGGCTAGTTGCGCTGTTTGCTTATGTTGGCATGCAAATTGCCGTTTGGACATGGATGAACGCATATGGGCAAAAGGAGCTTGGCGTTGCGCCTGATGTATCGGCAAATTATTATATTCTTGCCATAGCAATTCATATTGCCAACTGTTGGGCAGGAACGTGGGCGATGAAGTGGATTTCGCCGTGGAAGATTATGGCGACATACTGCGTTTTAGGGTTGGCATGTTGCTTAGGTACTGTGTATTTGCCTTCAGATATCTTGTTTACTCTTGGCGGTCTTCCATTTTCAGCTAACATACTTACGCTTGTAGGCATAAGCCTTTTCATGGCTATTCTCTTCCCGACTATTTACGGAATGGCGCTAGGTGGGCTTGATTCGAAATGCTTTAAACTTGGCGGTCCAGGGATGATTATGGCGATTTTGGGAGGCGCTGTCATAACTCCATGGATGGCAGATGTAATTAGTGCCAAAGAAAGTGTATTCTTCTCCCTTGCGCCTATGCTCGATTATACGTGGGATCCAAACTTGCGCACGTCATCTGGTGCGCTTAGAGCATCGTTTTTCATTCCGGCTATCTGTTTTGCCGTTATGTTTGCCTATGCCGTTATTTTTAGAGGTCATCGCCGCCGCGATTAATGCCCGTAAAGCATAAAAGAGCCTTGATACCGCTCGTCACTCATATGGTATAATACTCAATTATGACAATGATGCAGAGAGTGGAATCAATTATTGAGCGGGGGCTTTCACTCCTGCATCCAGAGGCGTATGCTTGCGCAGATATTGCTGAATTTACTAGTGCTGTTAAGGCTGATTTAGAGCGTGAGATCCGCTCTTTATCTCCGCAATCTGACGCAGCAGGCGCGGCAGCGGCGTTTGTTGCTGCAATTCCAGAGGTTAGGCGCTTAGTAGCAACCGATGTTGAAGCAGCATACGAGGGCGATCCCGCGGCAACTAGCACGACAGAGGTGGTGCTTGCGTACCCTGGTGTTTACGCGGTGTCAGTTCATCGCCTTGCACATGTGTTGTACTGCCTTAAAGTTCCCATCCTTCCGCGAATGATGAGCGAAATTGCCCACTCTAAAACAGGCATCGACATTCATCCTGGCGCTTCGATAGGCGAGCGGTTTTTCATTGACCACGGAACAGGTGTAGTCGTCGGTGAAACGACCGTAATCGGGCGCAATGTCAAGCTTTATCAAGGCGTTACGCTAGGCGCACTTTCATTTGACAAGGATCCGGAAACAGGGATGCTCGTTAAGGGTGTTAAGCGTCACCCTGAAGTTGGAGATAATGTCGTTATTTATGCAAATGCGACGATTCTCGGCGGTGAGACAAAAATAGGCCACGATTCAGAAATCGGCGGTAGCGTATGGCTTATTTCGTCCGTTCCTCCAAATTCTCGCGTCTACAATACACCTCCGCCGCCAACAATTAGAGAAAGAAAGGCCAGAAGATAATGGGTTTATCAGTTGGAATCGTCGGGTTGCCGAACGTAGGCAAATCAACATTGTTTAACGCTTTAACAAAGCGTCAGCAGGCCGCCGCGGAGAATTATCCGTTTTGCACAATTGAGCCTAATAGTGCAGTAGTCGAAGTTGCCGATTCGCGCCTTGATAAGCTTGCTGAAATTGTCGGGAGCGAGCAGAAAATTCGTGCGACAGTCGAGTTTACCGATATTGCAGGCTTAGTTAAAGGCGCATCTGCCGGTGAGGGCCTTGGAAATAAGTTTTTGGCGAACATACGCGAGTGCGATGCGATTTTGCACGTAGTTAGGTGTTTCGATTCCGATGATATCATCCACGTGCGTGAAGGAGGCGGAGTCTCTGCGCCGATTGATCCTGCGGGTGACGCCGAGGTTATCGAAACAGAGTTAGTGCTCGCCGATATGGAGCAGCTTAAGCGCCGCTACGAGAAAGTGCGTAAGGAAGCGCAGGCTAAGCCGCCGCTTCGCCCCGAGGCCGAGGCTTGCGCACAGCTTCTTAAGCACCTTGAGGAAGGTCACCCAGTGCGTACGTTCCCGAGGGCGGAGGGTGATGCGATACTTAGCGTCATTAAAGAGCTTAATTTCTTAACTGACAAAAAAGTCATTTATTGCGCCAACGTCGATGAGGCGGGTTTATCTGGCGAGGGCAATAATCACGTAGCGGCCTTGAAAGCCTATGCCGATGCACAAGGTTCGGCGATGGTGATTGTTTGCGCCCAAATGGAGGCTGACTTAGCTGGGCTTAGCGATGAAGAGGCAAAGGAGTTTCTTGCTAGCTACGGTCTTGAAAGTTCGTCGCTCGAGCGCACCATTGCCCTTGCGTATGAAACGTTGGGCCTTGGAAGTTATCTTACTGCGGGGCCCAAGGAGGCGCGTGCGTGGACATTCCGCAAGGGGTGGAAGGCGCCGCGTTGCGCAGGTGTTATCCACACCGATTTTGAAAAGGGCTTCATTCGCGCTCAAGTAATTTCGTATGAAGATTACGTAAAATACGGCGGTGAAGCCGGTGCGCGCGAGCATGGCGCGTTAAGGCCTGAAGGGCGCGACTATGAGATGAAAGACGGCGATGTCGTCGAGTTTCTGTTTAACTAACAGAAGGAGCTCTCATGGGAATGTGGAATATACAAAAAGAGACGCTCTCGCGTGATGAGCTCGCCAAGATTCAGTTAGAGGGTCTTAAGAAATCGCTTGGGCGCGTGTGGGGGAATGAGTTTTACCGCACGCGTCTTCAGCACGGTGGTGTCAGTTCCCCGTCCGATGTGAAATCTCTCGACGATCTCGCCAAACTACCGTTTTTCACTAAAGAAGATTTTCGCGAGGCGTATCCTTTAAAGATGAATTGTGTGCCGCGCAAAGATCTTCTTGAGTTTCACATGTCGTCAGGCTCCACCGGTACGCCCGTTGTTATGGCGTACACGCATGGAGACCTTTTGCAGTGGGCCGAATGTATGGCAAGATGCTTTGCTATGGCTGGCCTTGAGGCGGGCGATGCGCTGCAGATTATGCCGACGTTTGGGCTTTTTAACGGCGGTTTTGGTTGCTACCATGGAGCTAGAAAGGCGCGGCTTTTCACGATACCAGCTTCGTCGGGCAATACAGAACGTCAGATTAAGTTGATGCGTGATTTTCGCGCGAAAGGTTTCGTTTCGGTAGTCTCGTACGTTCCTAGGATTATTGAAAAGCTAGATCAGTGTCCTGAAGGCGAGCGTGATTTGCCTGATCTAAAGGTTGGCATTTTCGGCTCCGAGACGTTTTCTGATGAAACGCGCCGCCGGATAGAATCGCGCCTTGGGATAGAATGTTTTGACATCTACGGAATGACCGAAACTGGCGGAATTGGCACAACCGGCCAAGACTGCCGCTGTCATTGCGGTATTCACGTTTGGGAAGACCACTACATAACTGAAATCGTCGATCCAGTAACGGGCGAACCAGTTCCCGATGGAGAATACGGCGAGGTGGTGTTTACTTCGCTTACACGTGAGGCTATGCCGATTCTGCGTTATCGTACGCACGATATTTCACGAATCCTTTCGCGTGAAAAGTGCGAGTGCGGCAGAACGTCGCTTAGGATCGATCGCATAACTGGGCGCACCGACGATATGCTTATTGTTAAGGGCGTCAATTTCTATCCGCGTCAGGTTGAGCAGGCGCTTAAAGAAATTCCTGGTGTCGCCGATGAATTTCAGATTATTCTCGATGAAACAGATGGCCTTACAGAAGTTACCATCAACGTTGAGGCGGATGCTAGCGTAACTGGTCACGCCGTTGCTAAACATCTGCGTGAGCGTCTTGGGTTTATGCCGAAAGGTGATGTCTTCCCTGTAGGCACTTTGCCGCGCACAGAAGGCAAAGCAAAGCGTGTTATCAGAATAAAGAAGTGATGATATCTATTCTTTTATCCGTGGCGCTTCTTTGCGCAACTGATGCTTCAGTTGCTACTGAGGGCTTCAAGAGTGATGTTGAAGCGTGGAATGAGGGTGTTGAGGCGTATCGCGCGGGCGATATCACCAATGCCCTTAGAGTGCTGCGCCCGTTAATGCTTTCAAAAACGCACGGCCCGCGCGCGGCTGAGGTAGTTGCCTGTATTGCGCATTCGCGCGGCGATTTGGAAGAGGCGGCTGATGCTGCGCAAATTGCGCTAAGATCTGCGCCCGACGATGCAAAGGCTAATCGGAATTTTACGCGAGCAATTGACGGCTTGCCTGCTATGCGCAATGCGAAGCGAGTTGAAAAGCTTATAAAGGAATCTAACGGTAAAGACCCTGGTTCCATGATGCAGGCAGCTCTTGGCGATGCGCGCGAATTGATGCTTGCTGCGGCATCGTTTAGGACTAACCCTCCCATGCGCGCAGTTTCGCTTGCCGATTCGCTTTCGCGCAGGGCTTCGGCGCTTGCCGATGTGTGGGTTCCTGTGCGAGAAATGATTGCTAATTCCGTTACTAACGAAGAGCAAGCGGCGACCATTACGCTTCAAATTGAAGCAGCCGAAGCAAAGACTAAAAAAGCCGCCGATGAGTTTAGTGATCTTTCGGAGCAGGCGTATTCAACGATGTCAGATGTCGAACACGATTGCACACGTTTCTTTAAGGCTACGGCAATGCCGCCTGCGGCTATTCATGAGGGCGAAATTGCACAATCGAATGCTTGGCAAGATGTAGAAGTATTTAATGGAAGATCATGGCAGAATGAAGCTCTTGACTATACTCGTGTATTCCGTGCAAAGTTTCCAGCGTGGGCGCGGGCATATGAGCAGCAGGCGCAATCTGATACGAATAAGCCGCCCTTTACAGCAGAGGATCAAGCAAAGATTGCTGAGCTTGCAACTCAACTAGAAAAACTGCAACTAGAATGTGTTGAAAAGTTTCTTCCTCCTGAGCAGGAGCGTGCGCTTGGGATAATCCGTCAAATACGCGAGCTTTTGCCAAAAGATAATTCTGGAGGCTCAGGTCAGAGCGGCCAGTCGCAGAACAAGAGCGACAGCAATCAAAATCAGAATCAGAACCAACAGAACGAAGATCAGAACAAGCCCGACGAAGGCGAGAGTAACCAAAACGAAAAGCAGACCGACCAAGAAGAGAATCCTCCAGAACCGGAGAACGGCGAAGCTTCCGAGGGTGATGAGAATACGCCTGAAGATCAGGAAGTTGAGGCGACCTTACGTAAGGCGCAAGAGCGCAACGATGAGCATGAGGCAGATAAGAAGGCCAGAATGCGCAAGGCGCCGTTGCCGCCGAATGAACGCGATTGGTGAGGAGTTAAAGCGCAATGAAAGTCGTAGTAGCTTGCGGTGGAACAGGGGGACATGCTTTCCCTGGGCTTGCTGTCGCTGAAGAGCTTGTAAAGCGTGGCCACGAGGTTATTGTCTGGAGTTCTGGTAGAGATGTCGAAGCAGGAGTGATGGCGCGTTGGAAAGGGCCTTCATTTGCCACTCTTGCGCGGCAGTTGTCGCTTAGGAATTCGTTTTCATTAGTTAGGGCGCTATGGCGCTGTGTGCGCGAGATGGGGCGCGTAAAACCAGATGCCTTGTTGGCGATGGGTAGTTATTCGTCGCTCCCGCCAGTTATTGCAGCAAAGTGGAAAGGCGTAAAAATTTATTTGCATGAAGCAAATACCGTTCCCGGTAAGGCGGTAGAATTTCTTTCGCGCTTTGCCGAAACTGTTGCAATCAGTTTTGATACGACAAGCTCATACTTGCCAGGCGTCAAGACAGTATTAACGGGCTTGCCGGTCAGGTCTGACATTACTAGCGGTACTAGATTCCAGTTCGTCCCGAACGATTTGTTTTATACGGTTTTCGTTACTGGCGGCAGTCAGGGCGCTCACGCTGTTAATATGTTGATGACGAAGGCGCTCATTGCATTTGATAAGGAAATTAATTCGCGTATTCAGCGCGGTGAGCGTTTGCGGAGGCTTTATGTGATCCACCAGACAGGCGTGAAAGACGAAGCGTTCGTGCGTAAGGCTTATGCTGATGCCCATATTCCTTCGCGCGTGCACGCCTTTGAGAGAGATATGGCGGGAGCCTTTGCAACTGCCGATGTG
>JAGBXE010000213.1 GCA_017629455.1 Kiritimatiellia bacterium | reverse complement strand
TATTTAAGTTGGTTTTACCATGCTACAGCCGAACCCGAGCGTAGGCCTTGGGTTTATGATTGCGCTCGCCATATGCCAGAAGGTGCGTCATTCGTTTATAATATCGAGTCGGGTGTAATGAAGCGTCAACTTGGACGGTGGCATTGCGGCGGCGACTATTGGCTTTCGCAGCCAGGCCCTGGCGGGCCGTATGCCGCAGTTGCAGCGGCGGCGCTGAGTGGTGGTACAAGGCTCGGGGCTAAAATCCAAACATGCAATTCCCACGAGTTAGCAACATTGCCTTACGTGCCAGTTCCCGGGCTACTTTACTGCAAATACGAGGCAATGAAGCGCTGCGCAGTTACCGATGTAGTTCAGTCATGGTACTTCGGTGCGGAGCCTTCGCTAATGCTTAAGGCCGCAAGTGAACTTTCGCGCGAAGATTTTCGAGATGGAGAAGAGGCGTTCCTTAAACGGTTAGCTGCAAAGTCTTTTGGCGAAGCAGGAGCCGACCTTGCCGCTTCTATTTGGAAGCGTTATACATCGGCCTACGTGGAATACCCAATTTGCAATGCGATGCAGTATTATGGCCCGTTTCATACTGGTGTATCGTGGCCGCTTCATGCCGACATCGTAATGCGCGGTCTTCCGCGCTCGTGGTGGTCGGGCGAGCCGCAAGCCGGCGATTTAATTGGTGAGTGTCTTAAAAGTTATTCGTTAGATGAAGCAGAAACGATAGTAGGTACCATGGCTCAAAATTGCGGAGATGTTTCCGATCTAGAAAAGCTTGCGTTATTAGTCGGTGATGATGCTGAAAAATCTCGTGATGTCGGCGTTATGAAGGCCTTTCGCCTTCATATGCTTGCAGCGCACGATGTGTTTCGTTTCTATCGCCTGCGCCGCGATGCTGTGCGCTTAAGCCGCATTTCGCCTATGCGCGTAAGGCCGCTGGTTCAGGAGATGAAGAAAATCGTCCGTAATGCCGAATCTACGACACGCCAACTTTTAGCAATTGCTCAGGCCGATGAGAGAATTGGCTTCCATGCCGAAGCGGCGGAAAGAACGTATAATCCCACAACGTTGCAATCTAGGCTCAAAGAGCTTCACAATGCGGATGTGAGGCTTGGTGAAATCGTGCGCATCGTTGAAAGTGGTGGTGATTGGCCGAGTGTTAAGCGCACATCGGCTAAACAGGGCAGTACAATTTATGCTGACGACATCGAATGGTCATACTGCGAGGAGCAAGGCGGAGATCTCGTTTTTTCTGGCGTTGTGCGCAAACCATATCGCCGTCTTTTTTGCGCGGCAGTTGACGAAACAGGAACGCGTTATCCGATTATCAAGTCGGTAAAGGCCGATAGTGAAGGGCGCTTTCAAATTCGCTTAAATGCGGCATTGTGGAATCACGATCCTTTCTACAAGCCTAAATGGTTTTCTATCTCGGCAGTCCTTGAACGCGGCAGTCCTTATCCGACTGTGTCGCTTTGGCCAAAAGACATGAAGGCTCTTCGTAACAGGCTTTGCCTGCCTGGGCTTCATCCATATCGGCTTGGGCAGTTAGACTAAAATTTGCTAGATGTAAGATCTTGTTTGAAAAAAGGGGTTAAAAATGAAATTTAGAATTACACTTGCTGTAATAATTTCATCGTTGCTATCTGAGGTTTTGTTAGCAGATGGTGTCTGGAAAGGACAAAATGGGTCTGGCTATGTTGATGACGAGGCAATGTGGAATAGTACCCCGGCTCCGCTTTATTCTACGGTTACATCGTCTGGCGCGCGCAATTATGCGCAGATTTGGACAAGCTCTGATTGGGTGTCGACGATGTATTTGAGAGACCTTTCCATTTTAAATGGCGGTTTTTCTGTTAATACGAGACCTGGGTACGATAACTCTATAATTTTTGACGGCAAGGATGTTGTCTTTGAACATGGCGCGGTGCCCGATGGTATGGCTGATCGACCCATAACGGACGTCTTTTTCTGTGAGAATGGTAGCGGTGGCTCGTACCGTTATTTTGCTTGCAATATCGGGAATTATAGGGGGGCTGCGTATTCGTGGTCGAATTCTTATTTTCGAATTGATCATCGCCACCAGACGCCAGATTCGACTGACTATCTTGATGGAGTTAATACTATAACATTTGGACGTGGCACCTTTTTTTGGGGCGGTGTTGATCGTGAATCGCTTGTTGGTTATGTAAGAGTTAATAGTGGTTCGCTAGGCGGTTGTCGCAATGACATGATTATTACTAATTCAACAGTCTATTGCAATCAGCTAGATTGGTATGGAATGACTTCTAATTCGACTCTTCTTGTTTCTGGTGAGGGAGCGAAACTAGAGACACTTAAGGAATTTTATTTCGGCAAGACATCCTCGGCGGATACTCCTGGAACGAATGTCTGCACAATATCTAATGGTGCGACTATCAGAGTTAATAGCTCGCGCGGGGCATCGGCTGATTCTGCAATAGGATCTTCAACTACATCTAAGCAAATTAGTAGGCTTGTTATA
>JAGBXE010000212.1 GCA_017629455.1 Kiritimatiellia bacterium | reverse complement strand
ATTTCGTCGGGGATAATCGGACCTTCAGTTAGCTGCTGACCCTTCTTGACGCGGTCGCCCTTAAAGACGACGATCTGCTTACCCATCGGGATGAGATGCTCTTCAACAAGACCTGTGACATTATCGACGACCTTGACGCAACGCTTGCCGCGGACGTTTTCATCGAAATCGATGACACCTTCAATCTTGGCAATTTCTGCTGCATCCTTAGGCTGACGAGCTTCGAACAATTCAGCAACGCGCGGAAGACCGCCGGTGATGTCGCGCGTCTTGGCGGCCTCACGAGGCGTCTTTGCAAGCAGCATACCTGGCGTCGCCTTCATGCCGTCGCGGACCATAACAATGGCGCCGGTAGGAACGTCGTGCGAGTCGAGCATACGGCCGGTTGCATCGCGAATTTCGATGCGCGGGTGGAGATTTGACTCGGAAGTCGGCAACACAACAAGCGTCTTAGCTCCAGTGACGCGATCGGTCTCGGTCTTGACGCTGACATCTTCTTCGAAGTCGGCGAATACGATTTCACCAGCAGCCTCGGAAAGAACCGGCACTGAGTGCGGATCCCACTCGGCAGCCTTCGTGCCCTTCTTGACCTGTGCACCGTCTTCGACGAGAAGCACCGTACCCATCTGAAGTTGGTAGGTATCGAGCTTAACACCCGTTGCGGAGCAAATCTCGAGAATACCGTTCTTGTTAAGGACAACTTCGCGGCCTTCGTCGTTACGCACCTTTCTGACATCAGTAAAGCGCGCGATACCGTCATTCTTAAGAACGATTTCAGGCTTGGTTGCAGTAGCCGACGCCGTACCACCGATATGGAACGTACGCATCGTAAGCTGAGTACCAGGTTCACCGATGGACTGCGCGGCAATAATACCGACTGCCGTACCGATTTCAACCTGCTTGCCAGTCGAAAGGTCGCGGCCATAGCACTTCGCGCACATACCATGCTCGGCATCGCAAGTAAGACCAGAACGAATCCAGACCTTCTCAATACCGCAGCTATTAACGCGCTTAGCAGCAGCCTCGTCGATAATCTCGTTGGCATCAACAATAACCTCACCTGTCTTAGGATTGGTGATTGCATAAAGTGCCGTACGGCCGAGAATCCTGTCGCCGAGCGAAACCTTGACTTCGTCGCCTTCGATGATCGCCTCAACTTCAATACCATTGACGGTATTGCAGTCTTCCTGCGTGATGATGACATCCTGCGAAACGTCGACGAGCTTACGCGTAAGGTAACCTGCGTCAGCCGTCTTAAGAGCGGTATCAGCAAGACCCTTTCTTGCACCGTGAGAGGAAATGAAGTACTCAAGAACTGAGAGACCTTCACGGAACGAAGCGGTAATCGGACGTTCAATAATATCACCGTTAGGAGCAGCCATAAGACCGCGCATACCAGCGAGCTGACGAATCTGAAGCTTTGAGCCACGAGCCTTAGAGTCGACGAACATATAAACAGGGTTCAATTCCGTCGGGTTCGGATTCTCGGGGCTGATGTTGCGATCAATAGTCTTGTAGAGCTCGTCACCGACCTTCTCAGTCGTGGTCGACCAAATATCGACGATCTTGTTGTGACGTTCGCCGTCGGTAATAATACCCTGCTGGAACTGCTGCTGAACCTGCTCAGCCTCTTTACGAGCCTTCTCGATTTCAGCGTCCTTATCGGCAGGACGTATCATATCCTTAAGACCCATCGACGCGCCGGAAATCGTAGCGAACTGGTAACCGAGGCTCTTAAGCTTATCGATAGCCTCGACGGTGACGTCGTGACCGGCGACCTTGTGGCAGTCGAGAATCAGCTTGCCGATCGTGGACTTAGAGCACTTGTCGTTCCAGAAACCCATACCTTCAGGCCAGACGTTATTGAAGATAACGCGGCCGGCAGTCGTCTCAATCGTACGCTTTGTTGGGTCGCCATGAGGACGGCCAACGGTACCGAAGTCGGGGTTGCGGAAACGAATACGCGAATGGTACGAAATGCACCCTTCAGCGATACCGAATTCAACTTCGGCAATATCGTTAAAGAGCGGCAAATGCTCGTCGGAAGAATCGTGCCTGCCAGGAATCTTGCCGGCAAGACGATCCTGCTGCGAAGGAACAGTCAAGTAGTAAAGACCAAGGCAGACGTCTTGCGTAGGCGTCATAACCGACTTACCAGACGCAGGCGAGAAGATCGAGGTCGAAGCAAGCATCATGAGCTTCGATTCAATCTGCGCTTCGACTGAAAGCGGCACGTGTACAGCCATCTGGTCACCGTCGAAGTCGGCGTTGAACGGCGTACAAACCATCGGGTGCAGACGAATAGCCTTACCCTCAACGAGAACTGGCTCGAACGCCTGAATTGAAAGGCGGTGGAGCGTAGGTGCACGGTTGAGGAATACAGTCTTATCTTTGATTACCTCGTCGAGAATTGCCCAGATCTGCTCGTCATGACGTTCAATCATCTTGCGGGCAGTGCGCACAGTGTGGCAAATGCCGCGCTCTTTGAGAATGCGGATGATGAACGGCTCAAACAGCCTAAGAGCCATCTCCTTAGGAATACCACACTGCGGGAACTTAAGCTCAGGACCAACGACGATAACGGAACGACCGGAATAGTCGACACGCTTACCGAGGAGGTTCTGACGGAAACGACCGGACTTGCCTTTAAGAATCTCGGAGAGAGACTTAAGCGGCCTATTGCCAGGGCCCGTCACCGCACGACCGTGACGACCATTGTCAAAGACGGCATCGACAGCTTCCTGAAGCATGCGCTTCTCGTTGCGGATGATGACATCGGGCGTCTTGAGCGCAAGAAGATTGCGCAGACGGTTGTTACGGTTAATAACGCGGCGATAGAGATCGTTAAGATCGCTCGTTGCAAAGCGACCACCCTCGAGCGGGACGAGAGGCCTCAACTCTGGCGGTATGACAGGAAGTACATCGAGAACCATCCATTCGGGCTTGGATTCCGAAACGCGGAAGCCCTCGACGACCTTCATGCGCTTAGCGATTTTCTTACGGTTCTGCTTAGAGCGGGTGTTCTCCATCTGCTCTTCAAGCTCGCGCATAAGGACCTTGAGGTCGATCTTGCGCAGAAGCTTGCGAATAGCTTCAGCACCCATCTCGGCCTTGAAGAGACCCTGATACTTCTCCTCTGCGTCGAGATACTCCTGTTCGGTAAGTATCTGACCTTCTTTAAGAGGCGTATCACCGGGCTCAACCACCATCCAGTTCTGGTAGTAGAGAACACCTTCGAGCTCGTTCGTTGTCTTATCAAGCAACAAACCCATTCTCGAGGGGCTGCACTTGAAGAACCAAATGTGGCTTACAGGGACTGCAAGCTCAATATGGCCCATGCGCTGGCGGCGAACGGATGCGAGCGTCACTTCGACACCGCAGCGATCGCAAACCATACCCTTGTTCTTGATGCGCTTATATTTACCGCAAGCGCATTCCCAGTCTTTAGTTGGGCCGAAGATCTTCTCGCAGAAGAGGCCGTCCTTCTCGGGGCGGTATGTGCGATAGTTGATCGTCTCGGGGTTCTTCACTTCGCCGCGCGACCAGCTGCGAATCGTCTCGGGAGACGCCAGCTGAACTTTAACCGCGTCGTAATGAGCGGACGCGTTGAAGGAACCGCCAAAAATATCGGACGTGTTGTAGGGATTCATGTCTTTACACCGTTTAAGATTTTAAGTTCTTCAGATATTCATCGACCCGGCAAGAAGGTTGTCGGCCTCTGCAGGCTCAACCGTGTCTGCCACAGGATCGGCGACCGCTGCACGACGCTTCTTCGTGACGATATCGCCACCGAGAAGCTGCGTATCAAGACACAAACCGCGCAGTTCGTGAATAAGGACCGAGAACGATTCCGGCATAGCCGAATCGAGGATATTTGTACCCTTGACGATCGACTCGTAAATACGGGTACGGCCCTGGACATCGTCGGACTTAACAGTGAGGAGTTCCTGGAGAGCATAGGCAACGCCGTACGCTTCGAGAGCCCAGACTTCCATTTCGCCCATACGCTGACCACCGAGCTGCGCCTTGCCGCCGAGAGGCTGCTGCGTGACGAGCGAGTACGGCCCGACAGCACGCGCGTGAATCTTATCGGTGACGAGGTGGTGAAGTTTAAGCATGTAAATGACACCGACGACAACCTTCTGACGGAAGGGTTCGCCAGTCATGCCATCATAGAGAACCGTCTTGCCCTCAGGGGTAATCCAGCTCCTATCACCTTCTTCAGCCTCCTGCACCTTACGCGCTTCGCGAAGAAGCTCATCAATCTCCGATTCCTGAACGCCGTCAAACACTGGCGTTGCAGCATGGAAACCGAGCGTACGGCACGCAAGACCCAGGTACGTTTCAAAAAGCTGACCCAAGTTCATTCGTGAAGGCACGCCGAGCGGGTTCAACACGATGTCAACCGGGCGACCGTCGGGGAGGAACGGCATATCACAGCTGGGAAGGATGCGCGAAACAACGCCCTTGTTACCGTGACGACCAGCCATCTTATCGCCGACTGAAAGATTCTTCTTGTCGACGAGATAGACGCGCACTTGCTTGACAACTTCGCCGTCGCCGCCGATATCGCCAAAGATACCCGACTCACCGCCAACAGCAGCATCTTCAACAACTGCGAATTCGACTTCAAACGGATCCATGATCGCAGCGACCTTCTCACGTGCAGGGCAATCTTCCATCACCCAGTTGGCGTGAGCTTCAGCAAGAGCAGAAAGCTGACCCTTCTTGATCTTGCGGTTAGCAGGAACGATCACATCGCCAGTATCGCCGTTGGTAATGTCGACAGGAAGCTTCTCGCTCATAAGTTTGGCGGCAAGCTTCTCTACGAGATCCTTCTGAAGGCGCTGAATCTGGTTGCGACGACGCTTCTCGGCATCCTTCGCAGCCTTCTTCGAACGCTTTTCATCGACTTCTTCAGATTGCTTGACGCTCTGTACCTGCACGCCCATAACGACACCGGCCGTCCCCGGAGGAACAGTAAGGGAAGTATCGCGCACATCGGCAGCCTTCTCGCCAAAGATCGCCCTCAAGAGACGCTCTTCAGGTGAAAGCTCAGTCTCGCCCTTGGGCGTGACCTTGCCGACGAGGATGTCGCCAGGACGAACCTCTGCGCCGACGCGAATAATGCCGTCGGAATCGAGATTCTTAAGCGCATCTTCTGAAACATTAGGAATGTCGCGGGTAATTTCTTCAGGTCCGAGCTTCGTGTCGCGAGCTGTGCACTCAAACGTGACAATGTGAAGCGAGGTAAGCGCATCTTCACGCACGAGCCTGTCGTTGATGACGATAGCGTCTTCGAAGTTGTAACCACGCCAAGACATGAACGCAACGAGAAGGTTCTTACCAAGGGCAAGCTCGCCGTGATCGGTGGCAGGACCGTCGGCAATGCACTCGCCGAACTTGACCTTCTGCCCCTTCTTGACGATAGGCTTCTGGTTGAAGCACGTACCAGGGTTGCAACGACGGAACTTCTGCAGATCGTAGCGCCACACGCCATTCTCTGGGTTGTGCGCAAATTGCGCCTTGCCAGCAGGAAGCGTGCCGTCCTTTGTGATCATGATGAAGTCGGCGGAGACGTATGCGACAACACCGTCGGCAAGAGCCGTGAGAACTACCTGCGAATCCCTTGCGGAAATCGCCTCAAGGCCAGTACCAACATAAGGACGCTCCGTACTCATCAGAGGAACGCCCTGACGCATCATGTTCGCGCCCATGAGCGCACGGTTTGCGTCGTCGTGCTCAAGGAACGGAATAAGGCCTGCTGCAATAGAAATAACCTGCATAGGAGCTACGTCCATGAACTGGACATCAGCTGCGGGCCTATCGCAGAATTCAGTCTTGTAGCGGCAAGTGACGCGCTCTTCAGCAAACGCGCCATTTGGCTTAAGAGGTGCGTTAGCCTGAGCAATAACAAACTGCTCTTCCTCATCAGCAGGCAGATAGACAATCTCGTCTGTCACCTTGCAGTCGACAACCTTGCGGTAAGGCGTTTCGATAAAGCCGAAACGGTTGACCTTAGCGTAAATGCCGAGCGAGGAAATAAGACCGATGTTCGGACCTTCAGGCGTTTCGATCGGGCAGATACGGCCATAGTGCGAAGGATGAACGTCACGCACTTCAAAGCCGGCGCGCTCACGAGAAAGACCGCCAGGACCGAGAGCCGAAAGACGACGCTTGTGAGCAAGAGCCGAAAGCGGATTCGTCTGATCCATGAACTGCGAAAGCTGGCTTCTAGCGAAGAAGTCTTGAATTACGGCGCTGAACGTCTTGGAGTTGACGAGGCGCGAAGGCGTAAGAACGCCAGTACCCGGATCGTGCACCGTCATGCGTTCGCGAACGAGACGCTCGGTACGGGCAAGACCCACGCGGCACTGATTCTCAAGAAGCTCGCCCGTTGTACGGACGCGGCGGTTACCGAGGTGGTCGATATCATCAACCTGATCCTTGCCGACGAAAATCTTCAAAAGAAGACGAATAGCTTCGATGACGTCAATACCAGACTCGTGAAGAGTACGAAGATCTTGATCAATCTTGCCTGTAAGCCCAAGACGCTTATTGATCTTGTGGCGACCAACATAACCCAAATCGTAGTGAGCCAATTCAAAGAACATTCTCTGAATCATCTGACGCGCATTCGTGGCGGTGGGCGGATCGCCAGGGCGCATACGGCGGAAGACTTCCTTAAGGGCGTCTTCCTCATTGCGGATTCCAGCCTTTGCGTCTTCGCGAAGAGTTTTGATGAGAGTGCCGTTGTCGACAGAGACATCGACAACTTCAACCTTCTCGATACCAGCAGCAGCAATCTGCTCAATCATCGCAGGAGTTACAGGATCGTACCTGCGAGCGATAACGGCTTGAGAATCGGTGTCGACAAGATCGTCCTTCATCACCAACAAGCGCAAATCGCGCTCAGCGTATTTCGCAGATGTGGAGAGCGTCTTGAAATCGTAGAAGAGCTGCATGATCTGCTCGTCGGAACCATAGCCAAACGCCCTCAAAAGCGTAGTAGCGTAGAATTTACGACGACGGCGACGCTGATCCATGAAGCACCACATGACATCATTGGTATCAAACATCACCTCAATCCAGTTGCCGCGATCAGGAATAATTCTGACCGACAAAAGCGTCTGGCCATTGGCATGAACTTGCTTTTCGCAAGAAATACCAGGCGAGCGGTGCAACTGCGAAACGATAACGCGCTCGGCTCCGTTAATGACGAATGCGCCATCAGGAGTCATGATCGGCACATCGCCGAGATAGACGACTTCATCACGCGTATTCTCGCCGTCCTGGAGACGGAACGTAGCCTTAAGAGGGCGAACATAGCTTTCGCCATCCATCAACGCCTGAAGGTAGCCCTTCTTCTCGGGCTCAAGCGTATAGCTTAAGAAATCAAGTTTGTAGCGACCATCATACGAGGCCACAGGGAATATCTCTTTGAAGATAGCCTGAAGGCCGGCGTCTTTGCGCTTCTGAGGCGCTACGTCGCACTGCAGGAAGTCGCCATAGGACTTCGTCTGTATGTCGATAAGATCAGGCATCGGCGACTCCATGCCACGGAGCTTGCCGAAGATTCTGCGTTCTGCATTCATGTTGACTGGCTTACCTTTGTTTTTTAGTTAAAAAATCAAGTTTTAATACCCATTATAAGCGCCTGAAGTGTGGTAAGCGGCCACTTTGTTAACTGTGCGCAATTAGGGCATTTTTGTGTAGTATATCAAATAAATGCTCAAACAACAACCCCCACCCAGACATTTATGCAAATTACGGAAAATGAGCGTTGACTGTAGAATAAGCTTATTGATATAATTCGATAAGTAAATTGATTGCTAAACTGTGTATCAAATGGTGATTGAAAAAATGAAAACTAAAAGCGCACTCTTCCTCTCCCTTATCCCTAATTTAGTTGTTGCTACCTTAACAACAATCTGCGCAAGCAAATCTAACGCAGATATTATTCTTTACGATGCAGCGAACGCGTCTATTTCTTCTAAGACAAGTTCCACCTTTACAGTTACTGGCGAATGGGATCTTTCAAAATATGGTGAGATTCAGTTTGAACTAGACGCAACTCAAATTACGCAAAAATGGATATACATAAAAGCGACACTAGAAAATGAAAATGCCCAACCTCAAAAATCAGACGATTTATATGAGCCCATTGGACAGTATTCATTTACGCTCTTTACAGAAAAGCGCGAGAGAATTTTGCGCGCTCCGATACCGCCTTCAATGGAAACATTTCAGGCCACGATAGCCCAGTTCCCTGCACCAAGAGCAAAAGGATTATTTCATATCATATGGCCACACCCGTTTTGGACATACAAAGATGCCGGGTGGGGCAATTCAATCATATCGTGGATGCTAGATTCTAAACGCGTCGTAAAATTGACCGTTAAAAACAACGGCGACAATGCTCCCCTTCCAATTCTAAAAATCATCGCGCGCGGCGAACCTAATAAGATAGTGTCATTGCCGGAGTTCGCAAAAATCCCTCCTGAAAAATTCTTCCCGTGCATCGACCAGTACGGTCAGTTCAAGTGGCGCGACTGGCCAGGAAAGATTAAATCTGATGCCGACCTTGCACTTGCCAAAGCGAAAGAGGATGCCGATCTTGCCGCACATCCTGGCCCTAGCGGGCGCAATAAATGGGGCGGGTGGAGTGATGGCCCACGCTTCGAAGCAACGGGCAGCTTCTACTTGCGCAAAGTTCGCGGCAAATGGTGGTTCATCGATCCTGAAGGTTGCCTCTGGTGGAGCCATGGGCCTGTGCGCGTTTCTTCAAGCTGCGGCATGACCCCTATTAAAAACCGTGAAAAGCTCTTTGATTTCCTCCCTGAAGAAGGTACTAAGCTATCCGAATTTTACCATACTCGCGACGAACTGCTTTGGCCCTATTATGTAAAGCGCGCTCTTACTAACACATACGATTTCACATCTGCAAACCTCTGGAGAAAATACGGCGACGACTGGCGAAACGAATGGACAAAGCGCGTCCATAAGCGCCTAAAAAGCTGGGGAGCAAACACTATCGCCAACTCAAGTGATAGGCGCGTTATGAAGCTTAGTGCAACGCCTTATTGCGATCGCATCGAAATAAAATCACGCTCGATTGCTGGTACAGAAAAAGCGCTGGCTTGGTGGCCCTTCCGCGATCCATTTGATCCATCTTTTAATGCTAATATCAAGAATCAGCTAAGCGAGCGCAAGGCTCAACTTGATGATCCGTGGTGCTTTGGTTTCTTCGTTGATAACGAACTTTGCTGGGGCAGCGAGGGCGACCTTGGAAAATGGGTTTGGGAAAGCCCTGAAGACCAGCCAGCACGTCAGGAATTTTGCCAAGTCCTTAAAAAGAAATATGGCAAGATCCCCGAAAAACCATCCACCGAAGACTTTAACGATTTTTCATTGGTTGTCGCAGAAGCCTATTTTAAAAATGTACGCAGCGAATTTAAGAAAATTGCGCCTAATAAACTTTATCTTGGATGCAGATTCTCTGGTTCAATGGCAGAGACGATTAAACGCATCGCAGCAAAGTACTGTGACGTTCTTAGTTTCAACTACTACGAACGCGATGTAAGTGCATTCCCTGCACTACCATCTGGCGTCGACAAACCAATCATTATAGGAGAATTCCATTTCGGAGCTTTAGATCGTGGTCCTATCAACTCAGGGCTTATTCTGCTTAAAAACCAATATGAACGCGCCTCGACTTACCAACGCTACCTAGAAAGCGCACTTCGCAATCCACAAATCGTTGGCGCACATTGGCACCAGTATGCTGATGATGTTTCAACTGGGCGCTTTGACGGAGAAAACTTCCAGATCGGCTGGGTCGACATCTGCGATACCCCCTACCCCGAAACTATTAACGCTGTACGTTGGGTAGGCGAAAATATGTACACCTTACGCTACGGCCAAGAAAATGTACTAGAGGCAGCAAAACCAGTTAAACGCAACGTCGCTACTAATTTCAAAGCGCCAAAACACGTTATATTCATCGGTCTCGATGGTTTATCTGGTAGGCGCTACGCTCAAGGTCTTAATATGCCGCGCCTACAAGCTTTAGCTGACGCGGGCGTTTGGACACACTCGTCTCGTTGCCAACTTCCGTCAGCAAGCGGATGCAATTGGCGCACGATATTTTCTTGTTCGCCGATAATTTGCCACGGCTATACTGCATGGAATTCAAAAGCACCCGATTTTACGCCCACAGCACTAAACGAATTTGGAAAATATCCCGACATCTTTTCTGAATTGCGTCGTCAGCGCCCAGACGCTAAAATCGAATACATCTATGAATGGCCTGGCATGGCTTTCGTCGTAGATACAAACGCATGTAATTTTGTTATAAATTCAACTACAAAATTCGAAGCTGAAAAAACAACCGCTATCGCCTTGTCGCGAATCGAAAAAGATTTACCCAACTTTCTCGCCATTGTCTACGACAATCCCGATCACGTCGGCCACAGCAACGGATGGGAAAGTAAAGAATACGCAGAATGTTGCACCTTACTTGACACTTGCCTCGGCCAAATTGTCGACGCGGTTAAAGCCAAAGGAGCATTAGACGATACAGTATTTGTTATCACAGCCGACCATGGCGGTATAGGCAGAAGACATGGCAAGTCCACAATACACGAACTTGAAAGCCCAGTTGTCTTCTACGGTAGCAACATTCCTAAAAACCGTAGAATTAAAGGCCAAACACTTAGCTACGACGTAGGTGCAACATTAGCAAAACTCCTTGGGCTAGAACTGCCGCAGGCATGGCCTGGCCGCCCAATCGAGGATATTTTCGCGCCCTAATAAAAACTCGCGATTATTTGCAAAGCAAT
>JAGBXE010000211.1 GCA_017629455.1 Kiritimatiellia bacterium | reverse complement strand
TGCATGGAATCACTTGGGCGTCATCCCTGCAAATAACGGCTTCGGTGCGCCCGCGGCATTAGGCGGCGTCTATCTTCTTAGCGCCGTAGTTATCCTGATAAACGGTACAGCAGCTGGCATTGCCGAGCGCGTTTGGCAATCGCAGCGCAGCGGATTTCCCCTTCTCAGACGTTACGGCACGCTTGAGACAATTCTCGCCGTAGGCCTGATAGCCGGCATATACTCCCTTTCTTCGCGCGTCATACATTCTCCGCAAGAAAACGATACGAGCCTAAAAGTGGCTCTCGTTCAGCGCAATTTCCCTTGCATATTCAAGCAGCAAACGCAATGTCCAATTGATGTCTACACAAAACTCCTTACAAACATATCGGCATTAAAGCCCGACTTAGTCGTCCTCGCCGAAAGCGCGCTGGCTGAATTTGGTCCTATCGACCAGCAGGGCGCAAAAAACTTTGCCCGCTTTGTGCAAGATAAAACTGGAGGAGCACTCTTAGCTGGCGGAACACGCTACGATGACGGGCGCATATTTAATAGTGCCGCGCTTTACTACAAAGACGGCAAGTTTGCCACTTACGACAAAGTTCACCTAGTTCCGTTTGGCGAATATATTCCCGGAGACAAAATATTTACGAGCCTTCAAAAGCTCGCACCTGTCGGCAGTTGCAGTGCAGGCGAGCTTAAAACGCTTCCACTTGATTCTGGCGCAAACGCAAACAAAATTGGCGTAGCAATATGTTATGAAGATACAGATTCAACTTTAATGCGCCGCCTAGCGCAAATGGGAGCAGGGCTTCTCGTTTTCATCACTAACGACAGTTGGTTTTCAAATTCAGCCGAAGCCGAAGCTCACGCTTGGCAAGCTACCGCTCGCGCAATCGAGACTGGCCTTTATGTTGTGAGAGTCGGCAACAACGGCGTTTCCGGCACAATTACCCCAAGCGGCAAGGCGACATGGCTATCAGATTCGTCCGGGCGCACACTTATCGACCGCCAAGGTTCAATGATTGATCGCGTTTTTGTCCGCAATCATAACGGCAAAACCACGCCGTACGTTATCGTTGGCGACAAACCTCTGGCGATAGCTTTCACCCTTCTCATCATATCGATGATTTTGGTAAAATACAAAGACTATTATGCAAAACACAGAACCATGCCCTTGTAAATCCGGCAAAGCTTTCGGCGAGTGCTGCGAGCCTATATTGTCCGGTGTTGTTCAGACCGAAACTGCCGAAGCCTTGATGCGTGCGCGCTATTCTGCATACGCCGTTTGCGACATTGCATTTCTTAAGAAAAGCGCAACTGCCGCCAGCCTTGAAGAGTTCGACGAAGAAATGTCGGCTGCGTGGTCAAGGTCGGCTGCGTGGCACGGGCTAGAAATCGTCCGTACAGAAGCAGGCGGCGCCGACGATAAAACTGGTATCGTCGAATTTCGCGCGCTCTACACCGCTAACGGCGAATTTTGCAACCACCACGAATGTGCCAGCTTCGTCAAGGAAGCCGACGGTTGGAAATTCAGCGACGGCAACTTCGTCAAGGAAGAACCGATCGTTAGAGAAGAGCCTAGAGTCGGCCGTAATGACGCTTGCCCATGCGGCTCTGGGAAGAAATATAAAAAGTGCTGCGGGCGCGGTTAATGAGCAGCAATCCAGATTTCGATAGGTGGTACGCGGCGAAAACCGCACGATTCATCCTTGAGCCGTCACACAGGCTCGAGACGTTCGGCAACACTCTCGTCAACTACCACCTAATTTCGGAGCTGGAAGACCACCCAGGCAAAGTGCGCGTACGCGAAGGTCGCCTTGAGGCCCACCAGCCGCTCGTCATTACGCCCAATCTGTCAGAAATAGAATTTGAAGGCATTGGCGACGAGGGCAAAGCATACTTTGAGTTTTTGAAAGAAAACGAAAAGAACCTTAAAATCCTTCGCTACGGCTATCATTTAAAAAGCGACAATTATTCCGAGCAAATACTGACTGAAAGGCTTTCCGTCATAGTCGAGAGAGTCAAGCAGGAAGTAATAAACTCAAACGATAAGTTCGCTGCTGTAATTCAATGCGTTGACGAGCCTTGGGATGTTGTGCTTGTTGAGCTCTGGCTGAGAGAGATACACCGCAGCGCCCGTGGAAATATTGACGAACTTCAAGCCAACGGCAAACTTTTCTAAACCGGTCGAACGACCATATCTGGAAATGCAAATGGAACGACAGACCAAGATAATCGCGGTCGCCAACC
>JAGBXE010000210.1 GCA_017629455.1 Kiritimatiellia bacterium | reverse complement strand
GCTTCTCTATCCTTGTCGCTTCATCAATTTCTCCCGCTCTAGAAACGAATACGACCTTATCAGCAGGCGTTATATCCGCGACTCAGAAGGCGAGAATGCAAATATCGACAAGTACACCGATCCTTCGACCGAAGAGTACAAGAACATGGTCGAATATATCCGCAAGAAACTCAACCTTACATCACTGGCGTTCCAGAAGGTTGATGATCTTGTTGCGGCAATCGGCCTTCCGCAGAATAAGCTCTGCACATACTGCTGGACAGGTAAAGATGTTTCGCTTAAAGGAAAATGTAGCTCGTGCCCGTGCTGCAAGGCACAGTCGTAAAACGCATAACCTTATTGGCAACTGAAAAACAATCAACTTAATTTCGACATATGAGCCAAGACCTTTCAAAAGTGCGTAACATCGGTATCGTTGCCCATATTGACGCGGGCAAAACAACGACAACCGAACGTATGTTGTTTTATACTGGGCGCATCCACAAGGCTGGCGATGTCCACGACGGCAATACAACAACAGACTTTATGCTTCAGGAACGCGAGCGCGGCATTACGATTCAGTCGGCCGCCATCTCGTGCGAATGGGGCGGGTGCGCAATCAACGTTATCGATACTCCCGGCCACGTCGACTTTACAATGGAAGTCGAACGTTCATTACGAGTTCTCGACGGAGCGGTGTCGGTCTTCTGCGCTGTCGGCGGCGTTCAACCGCAAAGCGAAACTGTCTGGCGCCAAGCCGACCGCTACGGCGTGCCGCGCATTGCGTTCGTCAACAAAATGGATCGCATGGGCGCCGATTTCGCTGGCGTCGTCGAAGAGTTACGCACCAAGCTTAACGCTCCTGCTCATCCAATTGAACTGCCAATCGGTAAAGAAGATTCCTTTGCTGGCGTCATCGACCTTGTCAGGATGAAAGGCATTATTTACGATGATGCTAGCGACGGCGTAAAGTTTACCGAAATAGAGATTCCATCCGAATTGCAAGACGACGCACAACTCGCTCGCACCGCGCTAGTTGAAGCCGTAGCCGACCTTGACGAAGGCGTGATGGAATCATACCTTGAAAACGGCGATCTTACCGAAGAAGAGCTAGTTCCAGCAATTCGCAGGCTCACAGTCGCAGGTCGGATGGTGCCAGTTCTTTGCGGCTCGGCGTTCCGCGACAAGGGCGTGCAGCCCCTTCTCGACGCAATTTGCGCATACTTGCCGTCCCCTCTTGATCGTCCGCCAGTTACTGGTACCGACCTTAAAACTGGCGAGGCTGTTGAGCGCAGTACATCAGATACGTCACTTGCTGCTCTCGTATTTAAAATAACTGCCGATCCTTACGGCCGCCTCTTTTTCGTCAGGGTATATTCGGGCTCAATCAAAAAAGGAATGAACGTCTTCAATCCGCGTACTCGCAAGCGCGAGCGCGTAATGAAGATTGTGCGTCTTTTCGCCGATGACCGCACAGAGGTAGAAGAACTTTCAGCTGGCGATATCGGTGCTATCGTCAATATGAAAGACTGCACAACGGGCGATACACTCTCGGCAGAAATGAAGCCGTGCTACTTAGAGCGTATAACGGCTCCGCAGCCTGTTATGTTCCTTGCTATCGAGCCCAAATCATCAGCCGACAAAGATAAACTCGTTGAGTCGATGATGACGCTCGCAGCAGAAGACCCAACGTGCAGATTCCGCGAAGATGAAGAGACTGGGCAAACCGTTCTTTCGGGAATGGGCGAGCTTCATCTTGAAATCCTTGTCGATCGCCTCAAACGCGAATTCAAGTGCACGGCCAACGTGGGTAAGCCAATGGTTAGCTACTGCGAAACCGTCACAGCTGAGGCTTCAAAGGCATTTACATTTGACCGCGAAATCGGCGGTAAGCGCCACGCTGTTACGCTTGAAATAAAGGTTACTCCATTAGAACGCGGCGGCGGCAGAAAAGTAACGCTTTCTCGTAAGGTTGTAAACGAAGTTGCCGATCACAAGCTCCAAGAGTGTATCGAGCAAGGCCTTGAAGACGGCATAGCTACTGGCGTTCTCGCGCGCTATCCAATGACAGATATCGCTGTTGAATGTACGTCGGTAACGATGGTCGATCCAGAAACGTCTGATGAAATCGCTTTTAGATCTGCGGCGATGATGGGCTTTCGTGAAGCGGCCGAGGCAGCCCAGCCTGCCTTCCTTGAGCCGATTATGCGCCTTGAAATTACTACGCCTCCCGAATCGGTCGGCGAAGTACTGGGCGATTTAAACTCCAGGCGCGGCACAGTTCTCGATATGGATATGCGCGGCGGTCTTCAAATCGTTCACGCGCGCGTTCCGCTTTCAAAGATGTTTGGCTACTCAACGGCTATACGCTCGCTCACCAAGGGCCGTGCATCGTACTCCATGGAGACCGATCAATTCGAGATCGCGCCTAAGAGCGTTCAAGACGAAATCATGGCGATGTAACGCTCTTCGGGTGGCGCTGGCGGTAAATGATAGCCGCTTGCCTGGCTATGTCGCGCCACCCGCCCCTAGCGGCCCAATAAATTGCCGACATCTGAGGGTCTGTCCAATCGTCAAACCCAGTAGACTTCTCTACAGCACGCATAAAGTGCACGTCCATTCCTAACTCGTGCCACGCATCGCGCTTTTTAACGTCTTCAATTATCTCACGCCACTTACGCCTATAAACGGGCGAGGCGGAATCGATGTCAGCACCGATCTTCAATTCGAAAAGCCACGCTAAATCGCGGCAGAGTTCACGCGAGGTGGGATTGTATTTAAGCCCCTCATCACGAAGAAGCTTTAGCCCTGCTTCAACCCAGCGCCAGCGATCTTCATACGTAGGCATCATTACTGAAATATTGTACGCTAAATTCCACGCGGCATAACTCCACACTTCGGGAGTATGCGGCTCCATAAGCGCTAGAGAGCTTGCCAGTTGTGCTAGTTCAACGTAGCGCCCTTCTTCTTGAAGGCGATCGGCACGAAACCATATGACCTCCGCCACTACCGACCTTAAACCGCCAAGCGCGGCAAACGCTCCTTCGGCCAGCGCCGATGCTGATGGCGGGCGGCGCGACCTAAGCACAAACTGCGCAGCAACCGATGCCCCGAAAAGGCCGGCAATAAGAGCACACAGCAAGAATATCTTTATAAATCGACAGTTTTTCACGAGCGCAATTATCTCATAAAACCAGTTACCATTTCAAGACCCTTGACACCAACGCCAAAGAGATGATAAAGTTCAACGCAATCGCAAATGCCAAAAACTTGTAGTGCAAAGGAAGCGAAAAACATGATAAAAGTACGCGCAACACTTTTTTCGTCTATAGCCGTAGCAGCAGCTCTTTTAGCTGGGTGTGTAAGCCCGAAGCAAAGCCCGCTTCTAGTCGGGATTTCCGACACATGCTCAAAGACGAAAAATTCCGTTCCTGATTATTATGCCGAATCGCTAAAGCTTGCAGGCCACATTCCGGCAGTAATCTGCAAAAATAACGATACGAACGCTTTGCGTGCAATCGTTAAGAAACTCGACCTTATCATTTTTACTGGCGGCGAAGATATTAATCCTCAGCGTTACGGAAAAGCCAAGTCTAGGTTGTGCGAGGAAATCAACAACGAGCGCGACGAGTTCGATTTCGCTCTTATGGCAGCTTGCCTTGCCGAAAATAAACCGATGCTCGGCATATGCCGCGGATCACAGCTCATGAATGTTTTCTTCGGTGGAACGCTCTATCAGGATATTCCATCTGAATACAAAGTTCCAACTGCCGCGAAGCAATGTCTTCACAGGCTCTACCCTTATTACGGCGGAGCTACCAACCCCCCGCTTCACAAAATTTTCATTGAGCGCAATTCGCGCCTTGCCAGCGTCATCGGTGTAAGCCCACTTAAAGTTAACTCGCACCACCATCAAGGTGTTGATCAACTGGCCCCAGGCTTTAAAATTACGGCGCGCGCGGAAGATGGATTTGCCGAAGTCTTTGAACACCAATCGTATCCTGCTATCGGCATCCAATTCCACCCCGAGAACACGGTAGCATGCAAACCTCAAACAGGATTTGATATTGAGCGCCAGACGAAAATATTCCTCGAAATCGCAAAATTGACGGGCTCTAGCAAAAAAGCATCATCCAACAAAACACCAACGAAGGATTGAATAGCGGCATGATTAGCAATACGGAGATGATTTTAAGAATCCTTTTGGCTGCACTTTTCGGCAGCCTTATAGGAATCGAGCGCGAATTCAGATCGAAAGTTGCAGGTCTGCGTACACACTTACTCGTATCAATAGGTTCTGCGCTGATGATGCTTCTTTCGCAATATGGCTTTTCGAACAATGGCGACCCTGCGCGCGTCGCAGCGCAAATCGTTAGCGGCATCGGCTTTATTGGAGCTGGCGCCATAATAATGGATCGCCGCCAAGCTGTTCGCGGCCTTACAACAGCGGCAGGCATATGGGTATCATCAGGAATTGCAATGACAGTAGCAGCAGGTATGTACGTTATTGCAGCAGCGGCAACTCTCTTGTCGCTTATTGGCTTAGAATTCGCCGTAATCGTTTTCCACCGCAAAGATGCCAAGGCACAAGACGATAAAGAAGCCCAATGACTACAAGGCGCACTTTCTTAAATGCTGTTCTGGCCACCTCCGCCTACTGCATGCCTCAGCTTTATGCTGGCGCGATAAAGCGCACCATTACCGGCGCTCGCTCTATAACGGCATTTAAATACGCTCAGTCCACGTTGAGCGAAAGTTCCATTTTCCGTAATGGCTCGCGTGATCGGCGATTGCCGATATCATTCCTTTTCTATCTGATTGAAGACGGGGAAAATAAAATTCTCGTAGATGTTGGATGTGATTTCATGCCAGGATTCAAGATGGAACATTTTATCCGCCCATCAGAACTCCTAAAACGGTATGGCATATTGACAGGCGATATTTCAACTGCTGTAATTACGCATGCGCACCATGACCATATTGGCGCAGTTGCCTCATTTAAAAACACGACAATCGTAATTCAGCAAGATGAAGCAGCCAAGGGAGAAAAATACCTTAAAGGCCTTCGCGTTGAAACATTTAAGGATAAATTTGAAATCGCTCCTCATATTGACGTATTAAAAATCGGCGGCCATTCAGTTGGTTCTTCCATAGTACAGCTAAAGACAGAAAACAAGACACATATTCTAGCTGGCGATGAATGTTACGTAAGAGCGTGCCTCGAAAGAAAGATTCCTACCGGGGCAAGTTTCAATCCGAAGAAGAGCGAAGAATTTATTCGGAAATATTCCTCGCCATCATATGAAGTTCATCTCTACCACGATTTCTCTACGCTCCCAGGGCGTAACGGCCGCGCTGAAAGAGTTTTCATCTAACCTCTACAGTAAGAGCATCTAAATGCTATAATACTTTTGTTTTTGTTGCTCTCTTAGACACAAAAGGATACCGCTATGAAACGTGTGCTTCTATTTATCTTTACTAACCTCGCTGTGATGATCACGCTAGGAATTGTCGCTAATATTCTTTGCGCCGTTCTAGGCACTAGCGTTGAGCAGCTTATCGGCCCGCAGTACGCATCGCTTGCGATCTTCGCGTTTGTCTACGGTATTTTCGGAGCATTTATTTCGCTTCTCATATCAAAGCCCATGGCAAAGTTTGCTTGCGGAGCAAAGACGATTGACGGCACTGAAGGCGAAGCAGAACGCTGGCTTATCGCCACAGTTGAGGATCTTTCACGCCGCGCCAATATCAAAATGCCGGAAGTTGCGATTTACCCGGGAGCAGCCAACGCTTTCGCCACGGGAGCTTTTAAAAACAGCGCGCTCGTCGCCGTCTCAAGCGACATTATGGGCCAGATGACAAAAGAAGAATTGCGCGCAGTTCTCGGCCATGAAATAAGCCATATCGCCAACGGAGATATGGTTACGCTTACACTCATCCAAGGCGTACTCAACGCCTTTGTTATTTTCCTTTCTAGAGCACTTGCCACGATAATCGCCAACGCCGGGCGCGGAGAAAGCTCAAGAAGCCGCAATAACGGAACTTACTTCCTCACAGTCCTTGCGCTCGATATGTGCCTTGGAATTTTGGCCTCCTTAATCGTCTTTGCTTTTTCGCGCCGCCGCGAATACGCCGCCGATGCCGGTTCTGCCCGCCTTCTTGGGTCGCCGTTTTCAATGATTGCCGCCCTTAAGCGCCTCGGCAACCTCCAGCCGGGGGTCCTTCCTGATTCCCTAAAAGCTTTCGGCATTGCGCCAGGGCGCAAGACTTCACTCTGGTCGACGCACCCTGCTCTTGAAGATCGCATTTCAGCGCTAGAGAAGATCTCGACGGCCGACCTAGCGTAATGGCTTAATGTCAGCGCTCGCCAATTCTGAAATTCTAATCGTCGACGATGAGCGCGTCGTGCGCAAATCGTTAACTGCCATCCTTGAAGACATAGGCTACAAGGTCCGCACGTCAAACAATGGCGAAGAGGCTCTTTCGGCAATTTTAGAAAAGCGCCCCGACCTCGTAATCCTCGATGTGATGATGCCGAAGCTCGACGGTTTCGAAACGTGCCGCCGCCTGCGCGAAACAGATTCGACACTTCCAATACTTTTTCTAACTGCATTAGAAACTGATGCATCACAAATTCGTGCGCTAGGTCTAGGTGGCGACGACTACATCTTCAAGACTGCAACAACCGATGTAATTCTCGCAAGAGTAGCTGCCGCTATACGCCGCAATGAACAAAGAGAACCCACGGGCGACTTTTCATTTGGCAGCTGGCGAATACGCCCTTCTCACCTTGAAGGTATTAGGGCTGACGGTCTTAAAACAGCTCTATCAGAACGCGAGATTGCTATACTGCGCCAATTCGCATCTCACCCAGGTGAGGTTATGTTAAAAGATTGGCTTGCCGAGACATTCTGGAGTAGCCCCGAAGGAGCTTCTTACAACGTGCTCACTGTTACAATGCACAGGCTAAAGGCGAAACTTCCGCCAGACGGAAACGAAATTACGAACGTGCGCGGTTGCGGCTACGCCTACAAGCGCTGCGCTCAATAAACTCGCTCAAGCCCCTTGCACGCAAAATGCACGCAGGACACTTGCCGCACCCATCGCCAGGAATTCCGTTGTAGCAAGTGACCGTCTCATTGCGTATAAGACTAAGAATCCCAAGTTTATCGGCTAATGCCCATTCATCCGCCTTCGTCTTGCGCATGAACGGCGTTACGATTTTCACTTTATAGTCTAGCGCAAGAGCAATAGTGCGCTCCTGTGAACGAATGAAAGAAGCGCGGCAATCAGGATAGCCCGATGAGTCGACTTGAGAAACTCCTGTATGAACTTCACTCGCCCCCAAAGATTTCGCCCAGACGGCAGCTGCTAAAAGGAAGAACGCATTACGCCCCTCAACAACTGATGTCGGGCATTTCGCACCACGCGGGCGAACAATCTTCGCGCTTGGATCTAAAAGAGCATTCGTCGTAAGGTCCTTGTAAAAACCAAACGTTAAAATCTTATGCTGCAATATACCAAAGCGCTTTGCAAGTTTGCGAGCATACTTTACTTCAACAGAATGCCTCTGCCCGTAAGAAAACGTAATTGCCGCAACACCTTCAGAACCGTACTTGCGAACGGCAAGAGCCAGCACGAGGGCAGAATCTTGCCCGCCCGAAAGAACAACTACGGCTTTTATTTTCTGCTTCATTTTATTATCAGACAAAAACCACCGCCACCGGTAAGCCGCGCTTGGACGACACTAGGCGCTGATGATACTGCGTCGGCATTAAGCGAATAAACGAAAAACCTGTATGTTGTTTTGGGTAAAAGATCAAATGCACTTTTTGTGTGAAAAATTTTCTCGCCAGATGCAGCTTCCACAGTACAACTGCCAAGAGGAGTCAAATTCTCCGCGCCAGTTTTCACAAACGACATACTGTCAAGAAGAACCCTACGGTCCGACTTTACAGTATCGTAACCAATAAGAATTGGCGCACCAGACGGAACGGAGGAAAGATCGACTATCGTCTCTGTAAATTCATTCTCAAGCTCAATCACAGCAAAAACATTTGTCTCATTACCTACCTCGTACGCTATTTGAGTACGCGACGAATCGTTAGGATAACGTTTAAGAGACATCTTTAATGCCATCCCTGAATAATCTGAAAAACCTGAATGGCGCAAAAATCCACTTAATGCGCCAGTACCTATTTGGCAAATTCCATTAGTATTAGCTGGTGAATAAACCCTCACGCCTGAAAGCGCTGGATCAATCTTTGAAAGCTCGGCTGTTTTTATCGAAGGCGAACCTCCTGCCGAGAAATCATCAAACCCAGTATTGAAAAAAACGCTCTCGCCATCTTCGTCTTGATTCACCTTAAATACTTCAACGCGATTAGTGACACAATTTGCCGTGTTCGTCCAGGCCAATACGCACGATGAGGCAGTTGCATTAAGTACGCGAAGAGCATAAGGAGAAGAGATAGGATCAGATGTTACAACAGACAAAGAATTTATCCCCCATACGCCCGTATTCCCACGCCCCGTCATAAGAAGTTTAAGCCTTGAAAGGCCGTGAGCAGCTATCTCAAGAGATTGCTTTTCCAATGTGTCCGCCTTCACACAAGAAGAAAAGTTAGTGACTACCGAATCGTTTTCGTCAAGAATATAGAGCCATCTGGTCGGCGAGACATTGGAACAACGAATATTTGCTTCGACCCTTAGTATAGTCGCACCAAAGTCGGGCGAGAGAAGCCATTTATCTATCTGCGGAAACTTAAGGCTTCCGTCAGGATATGACGAAAGCCCTGAAAATGACCACCCGTTAACTTCTGTACGCTCCGAATCAAGAGCATTGACTATTGCGCCGATATCAATGATGTTCGTGACTGCCGCGCTCGCGCGCAAGGCCACGGCGAACACCATTATTATCGGCGCTAGTCTCATTTTTTCTTCGCAAGTACTGGATTAACAGGTGTTGATTTAACGAGCTCCACGATCTTCTCAACAACCTCGGGGTTAGCCTTAAGATATTCAATCGTGGCAAGCGAACCTTGTGCGAGCTGCTCGTTGCCGAAGGAAAGCCAACTGCCGCGCTTCTCAACGATGCCGCGTTGAAGCGCCGCATCTAAAACGGAGCCTTCATAAGAAATTCCGCACGTGTAAAGAATATCAAATTCAGCCTCCGTAAAGGGCGGAGCAACTTTGTTCTTCATCACCTTTACACGCGTACGGTTGCCAACAACCTGCCCACCTGTATTTTTAATTGCACCTATACGCTGAACTTGAAGGCGGCATGAAGCATAGAACTTAAGCGCCTTTCCGCCGGGCGTGGTTTCGGGATTGCCGAACATAACACCGATTTTCTCGCGCACCTGATTGGTGAAAATAAGAAGCGTTTTCGTCTGCGCTATAACACCGGTCAATTTGCGCATTGCCTGCGACATAAGGCGCGCTTGAAGACCCATGTGGCTGTCGCCCATATTACCATCAATTTCTGCCTGCGGCGTTAGCGCGGCGACTGAGTCGACTACAACGACATCGAGCGCACCCGACTTAACGAGCTGTTCGCAAATAGTCAGCGCCTCTTCGCCAGAGTTGGGCTGGGCGACAATAAGATCATCGAGATTTACGCCTATCTTCTTTGCATATGCCGGATCGAGCGCATGCTCAGCATCGATAAACGCGGCAACGCCGCCTGCCTTTTGCGCGTTGGCTACAACGTGCAACGCAAGAGTCGTCTTGCCCGAAGATTCCTGCCCGTAACATTCCACGATTCTGCCGCGAGGAAGACCGCCTACGCCAAGAGCAAGGTCAAGCGAAAGCGCACCAGTTGAAATCACAGGTATATCCTGCGTTTCGCAATCGCCAAGGCGCATGATCGCCATCTCGCCAAACTCTTTGCGGATTTGACTCATAACGGCATCTAGCGCCGTATTGCCTGTTTTCGTTTCTTTGCTTGCCATGGTTTCGCTTTTCGTTTTTGTAATTCTTTTTCTTAACGCACTATGATTATCAGTTCTTAATGCGTATGAACGCAGATGTAAGCGCCGGGTCGGAAGGCTTGACCGTAAACGACCCATCGCCATTAATCGTAACACTTACATCATCAGTCCATGTAGTGAAGTCGGTCGATATTTCAAACATATCGGCAACCTTCTCGGCAGAGACAGCCTTTTCAACGCCACCGTCTTTAACGGTAAACGTTACACGCATAGACGCGTCACTTGCGTTTTCAACCGCTATTGATGTAAACTCCACCGTAGGCTCGTTCTCAAATAGTTCTTCTACGCCAAATGAGTAAGAATCCCATGCGTGAGGACTGTCGACAACGCCCTCAACACCGCCGTCCAGCGACTGCGCCCACTCGACAAAATCCTCGTATGCCGCAACAGGATCATCGGCGGAATTTATCGCATCGGCAACAGCAGGATCAGCAAGACCGGCATCATCAAGCGCTTCTGCGACATCGCTTGCAGTAGCATCGTCAGGGAGCTCAGGCAAGAGATCGCCAGCTCCACCCTCGGTAGTGATTCTGAAGAACGCCATCTTGTAGGAGGATATCACATAGTTGCGTTCATCCTTTGCGATCGCAAGCGTTCCTAAACGTATCGCATAAACGCCAACATCCTCGCCGCTGTCGCGCACTAACGCACCTGTAAAGATGTTTGCTACATCATCGGTGCCCTGAACGCCCTCAACGGTGTATGCAAAGGCTGCCGGATCGCTCTCGCCAACTTTCTTCTGCGCCGCTACCGCGCTAACCTCCAAAGGTGCAGGCGCAATTGACCACTCGATATTGAGAGGCCCGGCAGAATAATTGCCGTCATCCCAGACGCAGTAATCTTCGAGCGTAGCAACGGCTACATAATTAGTCTGTGCATCTTTACCAGCAACATCACCGCTAAGAGAATAATACTCGCCCTCAACAATTGCCGTCTGAACTTCGGCGTTGTAAACGAGCGATGCAGCAGTCGGAACTGCAACGGGACGCAGAATCGTCATCTTTGCCGTAAGAGACGACACGGGATTGTAATTGTCGGAATCGACAACAAACATGGCCGTAAGCGTATACTCACCAGGCAGCACATTACCGCCACCGGCGTAAACGACTTTAATACCTTGCATCAGCGTACCTTCTATCGTTATCGTCTTGGGCGTACCATCGTAGATGAAGGTGGTATCGGGGAAGGAGATATCGCCCATATCGAGCGACGCTTTCTCGATAACCCAAACAATCTCCTTATCATCGCTATTGCCGTCGCTCCAGACGTAACCATCACTGAGCTTTGCAATGGCCGTATAAACACCAGCCGTTGTTGCGGCATATTCGCCAGCAAGAGTATAGCCGCGGCCTTCTGTTACACCGATAAGTTCATTGCCATTGTAAACAAGGCCTGCAACAGCTTCAGGAGCATCGATAGGATACGCTACGGAAACACCTTTGATAGACTCGTAAACTTCACCTTCAGAATCGGTGTACGAGCCGTCGCTTGAAAGGCGCCCACTCCAAGCCAGCAACGTTGAGCCGCTTTCGCTGCGAACGGGAACACCGTAACCTTCACCGTCGTCGCTCTCAAATTTCATGGCACTTGAAATAAGCTCATCATCGGAGCCGGAAAACGCTTCATCGACAATGCCGAATATGCTCAAGCTCTGGGAGACATCACGCCCAACGCCAATCTCGCCAGTAAGAACATCTGCCAAGACGAGAGAAGACGTATAAGAAACGAGCATGTTTGAATCGTCACCCTCTTCATCGGTATTGCCCGAAACTTTAGCTTCTTGAGAAACTTCAATTGCAGCTCCGTTGATGACGCTAATGCCACCGACATACTCAGCTTTACAATTAGAGATCGTAGAATCTTCAAGTATGAGCTTTGAGCCTTCGTCGCTTATGCAGATAGCACCGGCCGACGGCAACGACCCGACTTCAGCGCTGTACAAGTTCGAGCATTCTTCAATAGTTGCTCCGTTGCAGAGCTTCACTTCTGCGCCGGCGGTCGCGTTAATTGCCGCGCCAATCGGCCCATCGGCTGTAACGCTGCTAATCGTTGCCCCATCAAGTGTAAGCGAGCCGCCGGAAACTTCAAAGCACGGGCGATCGCTACTTCTCCTTGATTGCCCAACAACACTAATATCAGCAACTGCAAGCGATGCGCCTTCATTAACTATCACAGATGAATCGCCAACGCGGCTAAGCACGAACAACGCGCCATTATCGGACTGGAAGACAACACTGCAATTTACAACGAGATTAGTATCATACCAGTCGTTCTGCAAAAGTGTTACGGTTGCCTCACCTGAAGCCTTATCGAGCGAAGCAAAGGCATCTTGAGCGCTGCTCCAGTACGCCGTGCTTCCCCACACATCAAAGCCTGCAGGGTAATCAACTTTCGCTACGGCATAGGCCATCGCCGCGGCATCATTTGGATCGAGAGGCTGCAACATAGCCGCACCCCCAGTAGCTTCGGCCCACATAATATCGGCACCCTCAGCTTCGGCAAACCTATCGGCGTTTGCATCATTGAAGAACGCATCTGCCGAAGCTTCAATATCGTGTGCGCTTGAAAGTTGCGATGCATCGGCAAACACAGCGCCCACCGCATTGCCTGTACCTGTCGAATAACGTACACCAATGCTGCCGCCTACTACCGAATTAGTAACTGCAATAATATCGTTGCCGACATTGGATGAATACAAGTAAAGGTCGTCGGCCTTACCATTCTTATTTACGTTATCGATTACACGCGAAGGCCCCGAAACAATTACGCTTGAGCCGCTTGATGCATAGACGCCGCCGCCAAAACCGTTTGCCGACGAGCACTGCGTAATGTCGCCGCCTGCTAGATCAATCGTGCCGCCTTCATAGAGGTAGACACCGCCGCCATGCTGACCACCAAGGCTTGAGCCTATCGCCGAACAGCCAACAATTGAAGCGCCGCCCTCTAAGCGCAAGCTTCCGCCGGCAAATACGGCTACAGGGCCCGCCTTCTTCAAATCGTCATTGCCTGTGCAGACAAGGTTAGAAAGTTTGGCGCCGGAGCTCAACACGACGGAAGAGGCGTCATAGACCTTAAGGAACGTATCGCCTCTGCGATCGGCTATGATGAGATTCTTAATAACGAGCGAGCCGCCATTCGTCACAATAATGTGCGCATCCTGCGAAGGCTTCAAAGCTGCATTGCCTTCGCCTCTAATGACTAGAGGCGACGAGACAAGAATGTCGCGACTTAAGCCTTCATCGTCATTCTTGATAAGGACGATTTCAGGAACGCCAGAGAAAAGCCCCAAGGTGAGCGAATTTTCAAATTTTGCAAAAAGGCGATTGAGCTTCGCCGACGCATTTGTCGTACCGTCGGACGTGACAAAATAACCGACAGCCGAATCGACCGGCACCGAAGACTCGCCCCAGACAAGGAGGTACTCGCCAGGCGCGACCTCTTGAAGGGCGCCACGCACTTCCCTATCATTGTCAAAGGCCGCATAAAGTTTTGTAACGCTATTGCTAAGAGCGACAGGATCGTCAGTCGTAGCGAAACCAAACACATCTCCCACCTCGACGGCGCTGGCGCACTCGACGAGAATATCGGACGAAATATAACCCAAAACGTTAAAGCCTCCGGCATCTTCTGCCGCGACACGATCGGCCGAGAAGCCTGGGCCTACAACAACCTTTCCGCCAGCTTTTACAATAAGAGGTACAGACCCTACAGATTCAAATACGCAGTTGCTGGCCGTAAATGTGCAGCCTGAAGCGACCGTGAGCGTAGCGCGCGTTGGGCGTGCAACAAACGTTGCCGACTCATCGCCAGTTGCGGCGCAAAGCGTGCAGTCGAAATCAATCGTCGCATCGCCATCGAGAGATGCATCACGCAAAATCTCCATCACTGGCGTCTGACCGGATCCGGCAAACGTGCGAGCGGCGGCGATTGCACGATCGAGTGAGGAGTAAACATTTGTTTCGCCGCCTGAAGTGACAATACGAATCCTAGGATAACGAAGCTCAACATCGTTACCCCAGCTATTACCGATATTCACCTTCGAAGTAACCATCGGCCACTTGCCCTGCTCATAGCCTTCGGGCGTATTAGCCTCCCAGCGAATATCCACTTCCGTCTGAACCGGAGCGGAAACCTTTACGCCAGAAAGTTCGCTTGAACGCTCCCCTTCCGCGTCAGACATCGCAAAATCATACGTGCCCTGAGGAAGAGCTACACCCCAAACGCCGAACGCCGAAGTAATGAGCTGGGTAACGAGCACGTCGGAGCCTGCTTCATACACCGAAACTTTCGCAAGCGCAAGAGCACGCCCATCCTCGTCAACAACGCGTCCGGAAACAATGCCCTTGCCTGCGCAATCGGGAATAATGTTGTAGACAGCATCATCGACTGAAGTAAACGCCGAGGACGAGGAATATTCAATATTAGGCAAGTTGTACCAGATATCAGACGAACCGCTCCAACCCATATTAAGGTGGACGTAAGGCGTGCCATTGTGATAGCCATAACCGTCAGCGCAGATTTCGTGGCCGCCGGCGGTGTCACCGGAAATGCCAAGCATGACAGGATAGCCGGCATCAAGGTTCGTAAACAGGAATTTTGCTAGCGTACGCTCCTCGGTAAGCGACCCTACAGTTGAAACAGACGAACTGCCCATCAGGCAGACCGACTGGCCAAACTTAAAGACGTCGCATAACATCTTCGAAGCTTTAAAGGTAAATGAGCCCGATTCATCAGCAGAATAGCTCATACCGACTGAACGGCCTGCATCCGACGTTAGCAAACCGATAGCCCTGCGAGCTTCCTCGGACGATTGACGCGAAGGCGAAGCTTCCATTGCCGCCCAGTTGTACGACTCGCCAGAAACTGGGAGCTGCAAGTCCGTATTGTCAAACCAGCACGTATCGATGACATCAGGTACAGTAGCACTCTCGGGATACTTGTGGTAGAACATAATCTGACTCATCGCCGTAGCGACGCAGCCGCAGACCACGTTTTCTTTCTTGCCTTCAAAGATTGAACCTGAATCATCCTGCGGAGTAAAGAAGTTATAGCACGCCGTCTCGTCGGAGATGTTATAACCACCGCCCGCATCGCCCTGGTCCCATGTTGACTGAAGGAGCTTATCTACGCGCAAATCGCCAGGTGTGCTGGGCCTTGGCGAAGCGTAGCGCGCTAAAAACATACCTGAAAGCGACTGACCGCGCGCGCGTAAAATGGCCCATTGGCTAGAAGAGGCCGCTGAAGCCTCACCAACGGCTGCCACGATTGAAGGCGTTTGAGCCTTAGCGGTGCGCCGCGCTGAAATATCTCTATTCAAAAGGACCCAAAGAGGGTTTTTCTTATCGATTTTCGAGAAATCGTTCGTCGAATCGGTAAAGGCGATAACTGGCGGCATATCATCGTCGCCAGACATAAACACAGTACCGCCTCCGAACATTTTAACCGAATGGAATATGGCGCCGTTAGTAGTAGAATGAGTCGCTGCTGATTCGACAATTCTTCCTATGCGCGCACCAAGATGACCGCCTTCAGAGGCCCATCCAAGTGCAGCCGTCTTGGCGTCTTCTTGCGAAACAAACGCGGCCTGCGCTCCAAATGCGAACGCAAGCAACGCCATCGAAATGGCTTTACTTCTCATTTTTCTTTCGTCTCCGTCTTTTAACTCCAACCTAAATTATACCAAAAAAACACTCCTAGCGTGTGAAAATACGTCAAAGCAAAAATTCACAACCGCGATTTTTTGTTTTAGGGAGGCTCACGAATTCATTGGCAATACTCAGATTTTTTATAGTGCATCCAGAATCTGCCGCGCTTGTCTGGCGTATTTCGTCGACGGATGGCGCGAGACGATATCCCGCAAAATCGCCGCAGCCG
>JAGBXE010000209.1 GCA_017629455.1 Kiritimatiellia bacterium | reverse complement strand
GTGTCGGTAGCTCATTCCGCGTCGAATTACTTGCCAATCAGACGATGTCAGTTGATGTATTCGCCGATAAGATTAAGCGCCTTATTAAGAAATCGTGCGGCAAGATAGCGTTTGAAGATGTTGTCGGCGAGTTGGAAAAAGCCTTTGGCTTTGTCTTCCCTGGGCCTAATGCAAATAAGTCCGACCCGATGCTTCTTACACCGGAAGAGGTTGCTAAATTAAAAGATTCGTTCGCTAAAGACGTTGCGTTTTCTAATGCTGACGGTAAGGAAACTGGCGATTATACGGCACAACGCAAGTTTGTATTCGCTCAAACGGCAAGGAAAATTCTGGCTGCTCACGCAGGCGTAGCGTGGAGCACAAGCTCTCATACGGCGTTGCCGACTCTTACTACGGCAAAGGGCCGCTCTGCAGAGGCGTTTGCAAATCTGACCGACAATACAGAAATCAGCAAGGTATTTAAGAAGCTTTACCGCGGCGAGTAACGCTAGTTAAGGAACGTATGAACGTATATGGAATAATTCCTAGTAGGTACGGCTCAAGCCGATTCCCTGGTAAGCCCCTAGCAATACTTGCAGGCAAACCCCTTGTTGCGTGGGTTGTCGAGGCTGCCGAAAAGGCGAAGTCGCTTTCGTCTGTTATGGTTGCAACCGATGATGAGCGCATTGCCGCTGCCGTTGAGAATTATGGCGGTAAGGCAGTGATGACTCCAAGCGAACTGCCGAGCGGAACCGACCGCATAGCGTGTGCTGCGCGCGAATTTTTAGGCGGTGATTTTGCCGACGACGATATTATCGTTAATATCCAAGGCGATGAACCGCTTACCGATCCTGATCTTATCGATTCGCTCGTCGAACGCCTTAAGACTGATGCAAAGTGGGATATGGCTACGGCCGTATCGCCGATTGCCTGCGCGGCAGATTTTGCCGCAAAGACTGTTGTTAAAGTCGTTCTTGATCGTGACGATGGCGCACTTTATTTTTCGAGAGCGCCGATTCCCTGCGACCGCGACAAAGAAAGCGATTTCGCCTCTGGGCTTTACGTTCGCCACTTAGGCATTTACGCTTATCGCGGCGCATTTCTTAAGCGCTACATTGCCGAGCCTCCTTGTGCTCTTGAAGAGACGGAGAAGCTTGAGCAGCTTCGTGCGCTTTGGATGGGTGCAAAGATAGCAGTCGTCCGTACTGTTGATGCTGGTGTTGGCGTTGATACGCCCGAGGATGCTGCTCGCGTCGAGAAGTTGCTCGCGGCGAAGTAAAATATTCTTTACCAGCCGCCAGCGTCGCTAGCGCGTTTATAACGAATCTTGCGCGTCTTTTCAGCGTTTCTCTTAACGCTCGCAGAAGGCGCATTTTTCTTTTTCTTGCCGAGGTTTACAGATTCTGCGTGGCGGCTTGTCACAAGGACTGGGCGCGTATATCCAGCGCGGCTTAAAAGAGCCATCAATATTCGCGCGCGCTGCAAATTTTTGACGTCGTGATCAAGCTTGATGTGGATTGTCGTTTCGCGCGGCACTCCGTAAGAGTCGAGATACTTTGGCACGTCTTCAAGCCTGACGGGGCGATCGCCGAAATAGACGGCTGTGGGCGAAACGCGCACGGCTGGGTTTTGTGCGTCGTACGTTAAATCTGGCGTAGATGAACATCCGCATGAAAGAAGCGCCATATAAATGGCTGTTCCTGCAATAATGCTTGCTAGCGGGTTACGCCGCCAGAGTTGGAGAGCTACAGTAACGATGCCTGCTAGATATGGGCCGGGAGAACGCCACTCAAGAGCGGAGTAGG
>JAGBXE010000208.1 GCA_017629455.1 Kiritimatiellia bacterium | reverse complement strand
CTTCTTATTCGAGAAAGGATGGACTTGTTGATATTCCGCTTTATGCATTGTCGACATTAAAAAGAGAACTCTAGTCGCTAGGGGTTAGTGGTTAGTGATTAGTCGTTAGTGGTTAGTTGGGAGGTGGGATGACCTAGTTGACTTTGAGGGATATATGGGGTACAATCTCAAAATTATGAAACGTAGACTCACTTATGCTATGGCTGGCGGTGCCAGCGGTTCTTTTATCGGCCCAATACACCGTATGGCCATTAGGATGGATGCGCTAGCTGATTTGGTGGCTGGTACATTTTCTCGCGATTCTAAGAAAAACGCTGCAAGCGGAAAGGAGTTCGGAATTGAGCCTTCTCGCGTTTACGCAGATTGGCGCTCTCTTATTAATGCTGAACGCGGCAAAATAGATTTCCTTACTATTTGTACAACAAACGAATCTCATTATGAGATAGCCAAAGCGGCGCTTGAAGCTGGCATAGATGTTTTTTGCGAGAAGCCTCTTTCGCTGACGCTGAGCGAAGCCGAAGAACTGGGCGCAATAGCTAAAAAGCATAAGCGCATTCTCGGCATTCCGTTTACGTATACTGGCTATCCCATGGTTAAGCTTGCGCGCGACCTCGTAAAAAAAGGTACTCTTGGTAAGATTGATAAGATAGTTCTCGAATATCAGCAAGGCAGCTTTAGAAAGCGCGGCGCAGGCGGGCGGCCATGGAAGATGGATCCTAAAATTGCAGGCCCTAGCTGCGTCGTGTCGGATATCGGTGTCCATGCCTTTACAATGATTGAATACGTAACAGGCCTTGAGATAAAAACGCTTTTGGCCGATCTTTCGACCTACGGCAACGATGCGGGGCTTGATGATGACGCTTCAATTTTGATGCGCCTTTCAGCAGGGGCAAAGGCTGCGCTAGTAACTTCAAAGGTTGCTACTGGCGAAGAAAATGGAGTGAGGCTGCGCGTCTATGGCCGTAAGGCATCGCTTTATTGGGATCAGGAATCACCCAATTATTTGAGCGTTAAATATCCCGATGCGCCAGAGCGCATTTGGAAGAGAAGGGCTTCTTACGTTCGTGGCGCATCAGCAGGCGCTGATGCTGCCTCAAGATTTCCTGCAGGCCACCCAGAAGGTTTCGTCGAAGCCCTGGCAAGCGTCTACGATGAGTTTGTTGCAGCAGTAAAAACGCGTAAAGCGCGCGATTTCCCAGGGCCCATTCAAGGGATAAGGTCGATGAAGTTTGTAGAAGCTGCCCTTGAGTCGTCGGCCAAAGGTAGCGTATGGGTTAAGATTTAAAGGGCGCTAGCAGGGAAGAAAGTTCCCACTAAATTTTTGCCCTGTAATATTTCAGGAAACACCTTCCGGCGGCCGTTGGCGATGTAGGTATCGATGCCTGCAGCGACAGCGGCTTTTACGGCTTTGAGCTTTGAATCCATGCCGCCCTTGGAAAGCTTGCCTTTTTCGCCAGTTCTTACAAGCTTTGTAAGGCGGCAGATAGAATCGACTTGCGGGATGCGCCTACCATCGGCATCGAGAAAGCCGTTAACTGTCGTTAAGAGAACCAGCGCGTCGGCCTTTATAAGCTTGGCAATAAGGAAGGATAGCCAATCGTTATCGCCAAATGTCTGCCCCTTAAGCTCATCATCGGCAACTACGTCGTTCTCGTTGATAATCGGTACGATGCCTGCACGAGCGAGGTGCTCAAGCGATTTCTTTACATTTTGCGAGCGGCGGCGGTTTTCAAAATCGAAGTGCGTTAACAGCACCTGACCGATTTTGACGCCCTCCGCGCCGAAGAGGTTTTCATATTCGCCAATAAAGCGCGCCTGACCGACTGCCGCACACATCTGTACGTCGTTTACGTCGGTCGGACGCGATTTAAGGCCGAGCGATTCAACCCCAGCAGCTACTGCGCCTGATGAGACGAAGAAAACTTCGTTGCCGGCCCGCCTTAAGGCGCACAGTTGTGCTACCAAATTGCGAAGAGCCCGATAGTCGGGCCTGCCGCTTTTCGTGGCTATTGCGTGAGTGCCGACTTTTACAACGATTCTCATATCTGTTGAGGCGCCAGTGCTGTTTAATTTTTATTCGCCAAGTGCGCAATCAAGCGCGTCGGAAATCATGTCAATAACATCTTCGAGATCGTCTTCGGCAAGTGTGAGCGGCGGAAGGAAGCGCACGACATTCTTGCCGGCCGTCAAAGCTAAAAGCCCCTGAGCGCGGAGCGCTTCGACGATTTCCTTCGGATCGCAAGCGGTGACGAGACCAAGCATAAGGCCTTTGCCGCGGACTTCAAGAAGCTGATCGTACTGATCGACAAAGCTCTGAAGAGCTTCGCGAAGGAGCTCGCCAATCTTGACTGTGTTTTCAAGAAGGCCTTCTGATTCGATAACGTCAATTACCGCCAACCCTGCCGCGGCGGAAACGGGGTTGCCGCCGAAAGTAGAAGCGTGCGATGAAGCCGTGAAGACATCGGCAAGCGCGGCGTTCGAGACGAGCGCACCCATCGGCAAGCCGCCGGCGAGAGCCTTGGCGCAAGTAAAGAGGTCGGGCTTGACTTTGTAGCCCTGCCATGCAAACCAAGTGCCAGTGCGGCCGATGCCTGTCTGGACTTCGTCAACAATCATAAGAAGGTTCTTCTCATCGCAAATGGCGCGCACGCCTTCGATGAATTCGGCAGTAGCAGGCGTTACTCCGCCTTCGCCCTGAACAGCTTCAAGCATAATCGCGACAGTCTTGTCGTTGATGGCCGCCTTAACTGATTCGAGGTTGTTGAAGTCGGCATAAGCAAAACCGACTGGAAGGGGATCGTAGCCTTCCTGGCACCACGCCTGCGCAGTCGCAGTGACTGTAGCGAGCGTGCGGCCGTGGAAACCCTGGCGGAAAGTGACAATTTCGTAGCGCCCACCGTTGGCAGCGCCCCACTTGCGAGCGAGCTTGATGGCAGCTTCGTTTGCTTCTGCACCAGAGTTGGTGAAGAACACCTTGCCACCAAGGCCGGAGAGCTTAACGAGCTTGCTGGCGAGAAGGGTGGCAGGCTCATTTACGAAAAGGTTTGAGCAGTGCGTAAGCTGAGAAGCTTGCTCCTTGATGGCTTCTATAACTTTCTTGTTGCCGTACCCAACAGCTTGAACGCCGATGCCGGCGGTAAAATCGTAGTAGCTGCGCCCATCAACGTCGCGCACTGTGATGCCGCGCCCCGAAGCAATCGCCACCGAAGGCGAATACGTAGGCATAACCGATGATTTGTAGAGATCGAGAACCTGCTGTGTCTTTTTGCTCATTGCGTTATCTCCGTTCCCACGCCGTTGCGCGTGAATATTTCAAGGAGGAGTGAATGTGCCATGCGCCCGTCGACGAGATGGACTTTCTTGACTCCTTCGCGAATTGCCGCCTCGCAGCTTTCGATTTTCGGAAGCATGCCGCCGGCTATGACGCCTTCTTCCCGCAACTTGGCCGTATCGCTCAGGTGCAGGGTTGAGAAAAGCGTTGATGGATCGTCTGGGTCTTTTAAAAGACCTGGTACATCTGAAACTAAAACAAACTTGCGCACCTTAAGGGCTTTCGCCAGCGCCGCTGCCGCGTAGTCGGCATTGACGTTGTAAAGGTGGCCATCATCGACGCCTGTGCCAATTGGGGTGACTACAGGGATGACATTTGCGTCGAGCATTTCGCTGACAGAACGCGGCGAAACGCGGACGATCTCGCCGACATAGCCTCTGTCGGGCTCCGTGATTTTGCGCGCGCCGAAAAGCCAGTTGCCGTGAAGAGGCTTGGCATTGGCGCCGCGCTCGCAAAGCCGCGCTACAAGGTCGGGGTTGACTGTGTTGTTGAGCGTCTTGCGGACGATCTCCATAGTTTCCTCGTCCGTAACACGAAGCCCGCCAACGAATTTAGGCTCATGCCCAGAGGCTGTCAAAGCCTTGGAAATAGCCTTGCCGCCGCCGTGTACGACGACAACCTTGATGCCCACCGCGTTGAGAAACGCGATGTCATCGATTATCCCGTCGAGGTTGGATTCTACCTCCATCACCGACCCGCCAAGTTTTACGAGTACGGTTGAACCTCTGAAATCCTGAATGTAGGGTAATGCCTCCGTGAGGACGGAAGCTTTAGCCTGTGCTGTGTCAAGTCTGTCCATTTTCAGAGTATTATATCACAAACATGACAGACACGTGTGAGGGGGAATGGGGAACG
>JAGBXE010000207.1 GCA_017629455.1 Kiritimatiellia bacterium | reverse complement strand
TCCAAAATCGGCCCAGTCAAGATCGTCCGCTAAAAGCCTCTCGGCATGCTCCACATCGCCAGAAACGGAAAGCACTTTTTCTGGAACGATGCGCGAGAAACGATCGTCGACGGAAACGTACGCTAACTGGGCGCGTCCGTAGCCCGAATGCTCCACACGAATTTCCGTGGGCATGGATGGGGAGCTAAAGGTGAACGTACGCTCGAAAGCAGCGCTCTCATCTGTGCGTGGCTTCCAGATGCCCGAAGCAAGCTCGCGCCAAACGCCTGAAATCCGCCCCATAACCTTCCATTTCGGCATTCCGTAATATTCTGGAAGAATAAGATTTACGACAAGCCTGCGCTCGTGCGCAGTAGCGGGCGCGGCAGGAATTGCACGTAACTTCGCAATCCCATCTTTAACCCCCGTCATTTGCCTGGTGATGACATTCGAACAATCAAGCCCCTTGCGCCACAAAAGCGCTTGTTTAACGCGGCGCGCGGCGAGTTTCTCCGCAGCCTCTTCAAGAGGGGCGAGCTGCGCATGGACCGCTTTCACATCGGCCGCCGTGCGCTTTGGGTCGGAGCATTTCGCCTTAAGGGCTGCAAGGCGGCCCATGATAAGATCGCCCCTCGCGCGGCAGATGATATCGTCAAGGATGGCGCGCTCAGAAAACGCATCGCCGTCGACAGATTCAGATGCGAGCGGAGAAGCGCAAAGAATATTCAAGGTAAGTTCAAGAGCGGAAAGGGCCGCTGGCGTATTGAGGCGGTCATGATGATAGACGGCCACGACCGCCGCATTCTCGGCAGGCGAAAGCGACGGCAAAATCTTGCGCACCGCATCGGGATACGGATCGCGCACAGCATAGGCATCAGGATCGTTCAGCATGAGAGAAATAGCCGCCACGCGCGGCAGCGACCCGTTGGGAAATCTTGAGAACATCTCTTCCCACTGGGTGGCCATAAAGCCGAAACTTGGATGACGGCGCGCGTATGAAAGGAGCGACTGCGCGTTTCCGTTTCGGTACCAGCATGCGGAAATCGACTCAAATCCCATGGCGGCATAGCGCGCAAGCCAGTCTTCACGGGCGTGCCCCGCGAAATGACCGCGCGAACCGAGCGGCGAGACATTGGCATGGTAGTTCCAATGGCACATTACTATGTCGCGTGGAGTTTTTTCAAGCGCTTGAGGGTAGAACTCAAAGAAATCATCCCACATCCACATGCGTTTTCCCGCAGCCTTTATAGTCTCATACGAAAAACGAATCGTTTCAGCAAAAAGCTCATTGCGCTTATCTTTCGGTGAACAGAGTTTGCAGACGCCTGCGTTCCACGCCTCATCAAGCCCAGCGTTGAAGTACGGCCCCGGGAACAGCTGGGCGACCTCGAAAACGTATCTGCGCAGAAACTCACGCGTCTCGGGTTTGGAGATGCAGAATGTATCGTTGCCGCCACCTAGGCGAGGCTTTTCGCCGAATGTTTCATTGATTTTCTCCAAACCCGGATATTTAAAGAAGAGATTCGCGTGCCCGAGCAATCCGACGCACGGAACGCTAAGCATCCCTTTCTCCGCGGCATGTGCGACGAGACCGCGTATCTCATCTTCGGAGTAGCTCTCACCTTTCGGAAGCGAGAAGGATTTCGTCGCGATGCGGCCTTCGACGTAAAAATGGATCGTGTCGTAACCAAGCGATGCGACGCGGTCGATGTAATTCGATATGAATGAAGGCGTCTCCATCTGCCGCGCAAGATCGAGCTGAACGATTTTCAGCGCTTTGAGCTGCTGCGCTGACGCAAAAAACGGCAAAGCCGCCGAGAAAACAAAAGTCGCAATGTTCCGAGATTTCATTTTAGCCTTTCTTATTGTCTTAAATATCACACAAAAACATGGCTTTTTCGCTTTTCGCCAATTATATCAATG
>JAGBXE010000206.1 GCA_017629455.1 Kiritimatiellia bacterium | reverse complement strand
CCGGCGCTCGGGCAGTGGAACCGACATGGCGCAAAAGTTGAACTTAACGGCCGCGCGTTGCCGCCGCCTTGCTGGGTCAATCCCGGTCTTACCGTTACGCCGGATGAAAAGAAGGTGATGCATTTCTGGGGCGAATGTGATGTCGCTGCGAAGATTCCTCTTACAAACGAAGAATACATAATGCGTGAACCGTATAAAATAGAACTTCTTAAAGGGTGGAATTATGTAAAGCTTACAATGCCCGCCCCTGACCCTGAACCGTGGGCGCATCGCCATGCGTGGACAGGTGCGTTTGTGCCGCTTCTCGGTACGAGTGCCCGTCCTCGTGAAGTGCCTGGGCTTAAGTACAGCTCAAGCGGCGAATGTCTAAAGGTGAAGCAGTGATAAATTCACAAGTTGACACGAAATAAATTAGCGCTGGAGAGTTGAGGTTGCAGATGAAAAGTAAGGGAATGCCGATAGCGCCGCTTCTTTGCGTCGTAGCGGCGTTAGCCGTTGTTAATGGCGCAATAGCCGGGCTAGATTTTGACGCAGGAGCAGAATTGCGCATACGCCAAGAGCTTATGAAGAACGTTCCGGGAGTTCCTGGCGGCGGTCTTGGCACATCTGCGCCAAGAAGCGATTTTGCAAATCAGATGCGCTTTAGACCGCGTGTTTGGGCTGAATTTTCGGGCGTTACTCAAAGCGAGGCCAAATGGCGTATTTATACGCGCATAGCAGATGAGTTTCGCTGGTGTCACGAGCCATATAAAAATCAGCAGTCCTTTCCAGGCGAAGTTATCTTCGATAACTTGTTCGTCGAAGGTACTGGTCTATTTGACGGCTTTTTAGATGTGCGCATCGGGCGGCAGGATCTTTACAATTACTGCGGGCTTAATCACATCTTTATCGACGGAACGCCTGGCGATGGCTCGCGTACATTGTATTCGGATATGGCGTCATTTAGGCTCAATTTCACTGAAGAGTCGACTTTAAATCTTTTTGCGCTTTATAATGCCGATGAGAACGATGTGCGCTGGGGCACCGATCGCAGTAAGCATACGTCGCTCACAGGCTTTGGCGGCGGTGCCGAGCCAGAGATGGACGACTGGGGCGCAGGCGCGATTTGGGGTTCTAAATTAGCTGCGTGGTTGCCGTATCAAGTCTTTGCAATTCATAAGGCGACGCACTCGTTCCACCGCCGCGAAATCAAGTATCCTTGGACGCAGCGCGAGATGTTAGGCGCAAAGCTTGTTCCGCAGCTTGATGAAGAATGGTCGCTTCAACTTGAGGCGATGGGGCAAGTAGGGTGCAATGACGAAAGCGAAACGCTTACTGGTTGGAGCACGTATGCGGCAATCAATTGGAAGAGCGCGACAACTTCTTCGATAAAGCCCTTTGGTATGCTTGGCTATCATTTTATGTCGGGCGATAAAGATACCGTCGAAGAAAACGGCGGCAATAGTGCGTGGGATCCTTTCTGGTATCGCGGCATCAATGATTCAGAGATGTTTTTGTATGGCTCGCTTTACGGGCTTGCGTGGTGGAGCAATATGCATATGCCTAAATTGACGTTGGGCGTAAGCTTTGGCCGTTCGCACGCGATAACAGCATATATGGGGCCTATGTTTGCCGCGGTGGATGATGGCGTCGGCGGAGGGGATGGTTGCTTTAAAGGCTTTATCTCGCAGGCTAAATACGATTTCCCGATTTACCTAGCCGATAAAACTAAGGGCGAGCGCTTTGAAATCGTAGGTCATTTGCTCGTTGAATTTTTTAATCCTGGTGATTATTACGAGACTGACCGGCCTGCTTATTTCTGCCGCTGGCAGATTGAAGTAAAATTCTAAGACGTTTACGTTATGTCCAATACGCTTACATTTCCCGGGTT
>JAGBXE010000205.1 GCA_017629455.1 Kiritimatiellia bacterium | reverse complement strand
GCCGAAAAAGCGCTCGTCACACAGCGCTTTTTCGGCGGTGATAAGGCGGTCGACTCCAGGTTGGGAGAAGTCGAGCACAACTAAATCGTGCAGCCAATTGCCTTCTTTGCGCCCGAAATATATTTTTACTCTCGGGAAGTCGTCAATGACGCGCCCAGGCTCAAGGACGCTAAGACCTGTTTTTACAGAAACCTTTGTCTTTAACGTGCGCCTTATTTCGTGGCCTCTGGGAACGATTTCGTTGTTTACCCAAAAGCCCAGTAGCGAGCATAGTGCGCCGAAGATTATCGGGTAGCGTACAACTGATATTAAGTTAATTCCGCATGCGCGCATAGCGGCGATTTCGCTATCGGCCGACATCCGTGAAAACACGAGAATCGAGCTTACGAGTAGCGCAAGCGGAATTGACCATTGAAGCGTTTCAGGCAGGGAGACGGCGCAAAACTCGCCAACTAGCCCCATCGGTACGCCATCCATTATGTACGTGACAATCTGGACGAGTAGACCAATTGTCAGCACGAACGACAGCACCAGAAACGCGAGCAGGAAGCTCGATGCAAAAGAAGTAAAAACGTATCGTTCTAGCGTCTTCACGCGAATTTCAAGACGAAGTAGTTTTTCTTCCCGGCCCTGAGAACCGCAACGCCGTCAGTTACGTCGCATTCGGCGAAAATGCGCTCAATCCCGATTTTTACATCGCCCAGCGAAAGGCCGCCCTGCTGCGCCATGCGCCTAGCTTCGCCGTTCGATTTAAACATACCGGCTGCCGCGGCAACCATGAAAATAGGCTTACCAACGCAGTCGGCAAGGCTGACGTTTGCGCTTGGCACATTGTCGGACTTGGCTACATCGGCAGCTGATTTCTTGGCGTAAAGAGCTTCGGTAGCTTCCAACGCCTTAGCTAGCCCCTCTTCGCCGTGGACAAGACGCGTAATTTCTTCGGCGAGCGCCTTTTGAGGAATGCGCGCTTCAGGGTTTTGCTTCATCTCAGCTTCGAGCGCATCGATTTCGCTAAGCGGGCGGAGCGAAAAGACCTTGAGGTAGCGGATGACGTCGGCATCGGGAGTACGCAAGAAGTATTGGTACCAATCAAAAACGCTCGTCATCGAAGCGTCAAGGAAAAGGGCGTTGCCTTCAGATTTACCGAATTTTTTGCCCGAGGAATCTAATAGAAGCGGGAAAGTAAGGCCGAAAGCCGTTTTGCCGCGCATTCTGTGCACGAGATCAGTGCCGGCTGTAATATTGCCCCACTGATCAGCACCGCCAACTTCCAACGTGCAACCGTACTGGTCGTAAAGATGCAGGAAGTCGTTACCCTGGAGAATCTGGTAGCTAAATTCCGTAAAGGTGAGAGCGCCGTCGCTTGCTTCGAGGCGCTTTTTAACGCTTTCTTTTGCAAGCATCTGCGGCACGCGGAAGTTTACTGCAATATCGCGCAGAAATTCGATGGCGCTCGTACTCTTGTACCAGTCGTAGTTGTCGACCATAATCGCCGCGTTCGGGCCGTCAAAATCAATTATGCGCGAAAGGTTTTCGCGGATGCCGCGCTTATTTTCTTCGACCTGCTCAACAGTAAGCATATTGCGCTCGGCCGATTTGCCCGACGGATCGCCGATTAAACCAGTAGCTCCTCCTACGAGCGCGATCACTTTGTGGCCTGCTTGCTGAAGGCGCTTTAGCACCATGATTGAAACAAGGTTTCCGGCCTGCAAAGAACGTGCTGACGGGTCGAACCCGCAGTATACCGTCATAGGGCTTTCAAGAGCATCGCCGATAGCGGCATCGGTGAGCGCTTCAACAAGGCCTCTAGCCTTTAATTCATCTATCAGTTTCATCATTGCGTATTATACCATATAGGAAGGGTTGAAGTGAGAAGAGAGGCTTTGGCGGAAAGATTATCTATTTTTGGTAGATTAGATATTTCATTAGGCGCATAAGATAGTGTATAATTACTTGCAACAAGTTTTTAAATGGCTTTTTAAAACAAACTCAAATGGGAGGGTATTATGCTTAACGATTACGGATACGTAGAAAAGGCTATTGCCAACATTCGTGAAGTAGCTGAAAAGCAAGAGGCGAACATTAAAGCAGCAGCCACTTTGATGGCAGATGCCATTGCTGCCGATAAGCTTATTAATATTTATGCAGGTGGCGGGCACACGACGCTTGCGATGGGCGAGATGTTCTTCCGCGCTGGCGGGTTAGCTAATATTAATCCGATGATGGAAACTGCGCTTTCAGTTTTCAACCAGGCCTTAAAGTATTTGGAGCTTGAGCGCACAGTCAATTTTGGCGCGTCTATCGTTAAATATTATGAGATTCAGAAAGATGATGTCGTTATTTTCTTCCATAATATCGGCATTAATCCCGCTACAATAGACGCGGCGATGGAGTGCAAAAAGCGCGGAGCAAAAATTATTGCTGTCGCTTCTTCCTATTGGCAGAATGAAATGCCTAAGGATCATTTTATCCGTCACCCCAATGGAACGAACCTCTTTGAATATGCAGATGTCTGCATTGACGACTACAACCCCGTCGGGGATGCGATTGTCGAAGTTCCAGGAATGACAACTCCAATTGGCCCGCTTTCAAACGTAGTCGATTTCACAATTGCGCATTTGCTTGAAATAGAGTGCTGCCGTCAATGCGTCGAGCGTGGGCTTGTGCCGCCGGTGTGGAATTCAGCTAATGCCCCTGGAGGCGATGAGAAAAATGCCGCATATCTTGCCAAGTATCGCCCGCGCGTGAAAATGCTCTAGAATAGAGATGGGAGATAGCGTATTGTGGTATAATACCCCGTAAAAATGAAGCGGGTTATTATACTTGGGGCGACGGGGTCGATTGGTACAAGTGCAGTCGATGTCGTTAGGTCTCATATGGGCGAATTTAAAGTCGTCGCTCTTTCTGCCTTTTCCTCACGCGAGAAGGCAGAAAGCCTCGGCCGAGAATTCGGTTCTCGCGTTTATGTTGGCGAGGATGCTGCGCTTCGTGCGGTTGAAGAGAATGATGCCGATATTTGCCTTGTCTCAATCGTAGGCCTTTCAGGGCTTGCCCCAACGCTCGCAGCCATTGAAAAGGGGATGGATATCGCTCTTGCCACTAAAGAAGTGCTCGTTATGGCAGGCGCGTTAGTTACTCGCCTAGCTCGTGAGCGCGGAGTTAAGTTAATACCTGTAGATTCCGAACATTCTGCCATTTTTCAATGTATGCAAGGTTCGCCGCGGCAGAGCGTTTCGACGCTTATTTTAACTGCCTCTGGCGGGCCGTTTTTGAATGAACCGGCAGATCTTTCATCAGTTACGCCCAGTGCCGCGTTAGATCATCCGCGTTGGAAGATGGGGCCGAAGGTGACGATCGATTCTGCCACGATGATGAACAAGGGTTTTGAGGTTATCGAAGCGCGTTGGCTTTTTGATATGCCTTACGACAAAATAGATGTTGTCGTTCACCCTGAATCAATCGTTCATTCACTCGTTACTTTTTCCGATGGCGCAACGCTTGCGCAGCTTTCACCGCCAGATATGCGCGTAGCAATTCAGTACGCTTTTACTTGGCCTACGCGCTTGCCGGCGGCCGACAGGGCGAAGCTTGATTTGCCGTCTATCAGTGCGCTTACCTTTAAGGCTCCCGATCCAATGCGCTTTCCGTGCCTTAGGATCGTAAAAGAGGCGTTAGCCGCTGGTGGGTGCGCGCCGACTGTTTTAGCCGCCGCCGACGAGTGGGCGGTTGCCGCGTTTTTGCGCGGTGAAATACCTTTTACTTCAATAGCGCGCATTGTGGAAGATTGCGTTCTTAACGCTCCGCAAATGGCGTGCGATTCGCTTGAAGATGTTGAAAATGCCGTGTCATGGTGTGTTGGCAGGCTAGAGAGAGGGGAGAGTAGGGTATAATGATTGGTATTGCAGTAACAGCGTTTTATGTATTAGTATGCGTTCTTATGTTCGCCCTTGCCATTCTCATACATGAGTTTGGGCATTTTATCGTTGCGCGTAAACTTGGGCTTCGTGTTGAGGCGTTTTCTATTGGTTTTGGCCCCGTTTTATGGCGTAAAAAGGTAAATGGCGTTGAGTACAGGATAAGCGCGTTGCCGCTTGGAGGTTACGTTTCTATTCCTGATGTCGATCCTGAAGGCACGAAAGTTCTTGAGAATGGCGAGAAAAGCGAAAAGAAGGCTAGCATTCCTGCGTGGAAGGAGATTCTCGTCGCGGTAGCTGGCCCATTTATGAATCTCGTTTTAGCTACTGCTCTTGCAGTGTTTCTTGCGCTCATTCCTTCGGCCAAGTTTGGCGTTATTGAGTTGGATGTTAAGAGTGTTCTTCCTGATGGTCCTGCTGAAAAGGCAGGTATGAAGCCGGGGGATAAGATTCTTGCTGTTAATGGCAATTCGGTGCGTTCTAAAACAGATATGCAAACAGAATTTCTGCTTGCAAAAGGGCGAGCTTCGACATTGCTGCTTTCTAGAGGCGGCACAAATGTGACGGTGAGCGTCGAGCCTAAATTCGAGAAGGTTCGTTCGGTAGTGGAAGTGCCGATGTTGTATGTAATTCTTGAAGGCTCCGATTCGGCAGGCGCTGCCGCTTGGATGCCCGACCGGAATCCGTTAAAACAGCTTGCATGGGATGCTGGCGGCATCTTCCGCGTTTTGCGCGGGCTGGTGACG
>JAGBXE010000018.1 GCA_017629455.1 Kiritimatiellia bacterium | reverse complement strand
GGCGGTCGACGGCAGAATTGATCTAGTCCATCCAATTTTAATTCTCGATGGCGCTTTCTCATTAGGCTCGGCATATACGCTTATGACAACGTCGGAAAGCGTTAGCGAATCGACAGAAGAGAAATGGAGCAATGTTATTATCGCTGAAGGTATTAATGCCGCTAGTTCCTATAAATTTTCTGTGTCAAAGGGCGAAACGTCTGCTGCGTTTATGATGAGTGTTTCCGATTTAGAAAAATTGGAATATAGTGATGGTTATCAGGAGATTTCAACTAATCTGTCATATGGCCTAAATGAATCGCTTTTGGTAGCCGTTTCCAACGGAGCTTCGCTTGCAATCTCAGGAACTATTGAGGGCGGCTCTCTTTGCAAGGTGGGAGGAGGCTCACTGACTATTGAAAATAGCGGTAATTACTTTTTACGCGGCATATCTTCCGAGGGTGGTCTATTTTCTGTTGCCGGAGTTCCTTCGCTTGGCTTTGCGCTTTCGTCAATCGGAGGCTTTACGCTTTTAGGAGGCACGTTTGAGTACAAAGGGCCAAGTGGAGCGTATGCAGGGCTTTTTGCCGTCGATAGCCCCGTTGCTTCCAAAGCGGTTGTATTAAAAACTGATTCACCGCTGACGCTTTCTAATGTCATAGTAAAGTCAGGCTGCATTGTCAAACGCGGCACGGCTCAGCTTACGATCGATCCAGGGCCTAATACCGAAACGGTTCTTTCGGTGGATGAAGGTTTGGCAACTCCCTTTCCGGCAGAGGGTGTTATTTCCTTCGACGACGAAGGTACTGCACCAAATGCAGGGTACAATGGTTTTACGGTCATTGAAGGCAACGTAACGTTAAAGGGTGATCAAACTACGGTAATAAAAATACCAAACACTGTTTCAATCGGCGGGCATTCTACTCAGATAGTAGAGCAAGCTTCAATGACAATAGACGGCGTAAAGGCAACGCTTGGCGATGCCGCACGTTCGTGGGTTCATGTATGTCCAAGGAATAGTCTTGCTGAAGATAAATGTACTAGCCCGTCATTGACGATTAGAAATGGGGCTGTGGTAGAGTGCGGCAATTTCACCATCGGAAGCGGTGTAAAGTATCCGGCGTATTCATATCCAACTGTGACTGTCGATCGCGCAACACTTAAAATAAACCAGTTTATGCCTGGGTATTCAAGTTATTGCCGCGGACGGGTGTTTCTTTCGTCGGCGAAGCTGTTTGCGAATTTTATTTCCATACACGGAGTTTCATTCATCGATGCAGTAGATACGATTATTGCTCTTAATCCGGAATTTGAAACGCTTAAATCGGTTGTCTTTAATCAGAGTGGTGAAGGCGGCGAGTGGATTTTCCGCCAAGGAACACGCCTTTATATGGCAAAGCTTAAGAACTGTACGAGCGGCCTAAAGTTTAAGTTTGACGGCGCTACGTGGGAGACTGGTGGCGGCGAATACCCGACGTTCAAACTCTATCGTTCGGCGTATATGACGATCGAGACATTCGGTGAGGGCGGGCTTACGTTGCCTGTCGCCGAGAATTGTACTGTCGAGGTTGAGAAGGCAATTACTGGTAATGGGCCGCTTATTAAGACAGGTAGTGGCGTGCTCGTATTTGGAACGGCAGGCGATTACGATGAAACGCAAACTCAAAAGACCGATGTCGCAGATCCTGTAACATTGGCTTTCGGCGGCGCACTTGATGTGCGCGGCGGTTCTGTCTCGGTTGCAAAGGGCGCGTGCCGAGAGAGCGGCTCATACATTGCCGCAGAGGGCGCCAGCGTAGAGTTTAACGGCAATACGCTTGCGAAAGGGAGCTTTGCAGGCGCAGGCACGTTTAGCGGGGCAACGCTTTCTGATGCGACAATTGTATGTCCGTTAGATGATGATGGGCGGATAACTTGTGCGCCGGAGTTTAAAGAAGTTACATTTACAGGAAAGACAGTCGTTGATTTTGGCCGCGTAGAAAATTCAACGCCGCTTCATAATATAACAGTAGAATTATTTAAGGTTCCCCAAGGTGTTGACGTTTCGAAATGGCGTGTGCGCAATGCAGGCGATCGCAAGAGGGGGATATTTACTGTTTCTCAGGATGGCATCGTCACTGCCGAGATTCTTTCTGCCGGCATGATGTTGATTATTCGATAAAGCACGGTTTAAACGAAGAAAGGTAAAAATGAAAAAGATGAATAAGACGGCCGCTTTTGCGGTGGCGGTTATTGCTGCAGCGGTAGGTAATGCCGGAACAATCACGATACCAGAAGGAGCCGAGCCTTCGACTGTTCTTGCGCGTGATGAGTTTACGAATTACGTAAAGCGCATTACTGGGCGCACTGATGCTTGCCCCGATACGGTCATAGGTACGGTAAAGACGCTTAACTCGCGCATGCCTAAGGCGGCGGCAAAGGCTCTAGAAAAGACTGACGATATTGAAGCCGCGTGGACTGGCTTTGACGGTAAGACACTTTGGATTATCGGCAAGAACGAAGTAGCGGAACTTTACGCGACGTATCGCTTTTTTGAAACGCAGCTTGGTGTCAGGTGGTTTCAGGCAAAAACGAAGGACGACCCGGGCGACTGGGTGCCGAGCATGGAAAAAATCGTCTTAAAGCCATTTGCCGATTTCCGCGAGCCGGCATTTAAGATTCGTAGGCTCGACGCATGCCGCTCGTACGGCAATGTTCCTGCCACGAATGCCGCCATCTGCGCGATGCGCAACGGTTTTCAGATAAATGCTCCTTATGCTACGCGCATTCCGTATGAAAAGCCAGAGACCGACAACTGCAGGTTCTATACGCCGCGCGTTCCGCATAAGCTCGTCGATTTAGGGGGCGATCATTGCACCTTTATTCATACGTTCCCCGAAAGCACATTCGAGAAAAATCCTGAAGTGTTTGCTCTCTTAGGAGGTGAGCGGCGTAAGGGCAAGCAGTACTGTCTTGCCAACAAGAAGCTGCGCGATGCGACGGCCGAGCGCATTATTAAGGCGTTTAAACGCGATGGCGGCGACGGCCAGTTTGTGTTCGGAATGTGGGATACGTCGTGGGGATGGTGTGAGTGTGATGCCTGCCGCGCGCTTGATGCAAACGATAAGAGCGATGGCGATATGCCCAATGTGAGCTCACGCTTTGTTGATACTGTAAATTACATAAGCGCCAAGGTTTGGGAGAAATACCCTAAGGCCGATTTAAGGATGTGGGCGTATCATACGTATCGTCCTTTTCCGACAGGGCCTAAGCCGGATGCGCGGTTGAAGGTTTGTTATTGCGACCATGGCCGCTGCTATGGACATGAGATGGATGATCCCAATTGTTCGCGCAATGTGAGAATATACGATATGCTTAAGACGTGGACTAAAGCGATGCCGTACGTTTACGTTTATGCATATCTCTTCTGTACGGAGACTTTTTACTCTTGTAACGAATACGGCATGGCCGACGATATACGCAAGTATGCGAAGATGGGAATAAAAGGTTGGAAGGAGGAAGCCGTATTTTCCGATTCCAAGTTCGTTCGCCCTTACGGGGGCGGCGGCCATCGTATCGATTCGTTCCCATCGGTGTGGCAGACCCTTTACGTTACAGGTCATATGCTCTGGGATCCGACGCTTGACGAGAATAAACTTATCGCCGAGGCAGAAGAAAAATATTATGGCGCGGCATATCCTGCCATGAAGGAATACCACGACTATCGCCGCGAACTTTGGAAGAATGGTCGTGGGTGCATGGGTTATCCGCGCGGCGATCAAAGAAGGCCCTCAATCCTTGATGTGCCTGGCTCAAAGGAGCGCCTACTTTCGCTTCTTGAGAAAGCCGAGAAGCTAGCCGCAGGCGACAAGGTGCGCCTCTTCCGCATAGGTCGCGACAGGCGCTGGCTTACGCTTTACTGGATTGAACCTAACGAGGCCTTTAAGCGCAAGATGGAAAAGGCCGTATATGTGCCGCGCACTACGAAGAAGGTTGTTATTGACGGCCTAACCGATGAAGAAGCGTGGAACGATGCATTTACGGTCGATAACGATCTTATGCTCGATTGCCGGCACAAGAAACCTTTCCCCGAAAAATACAAAACTACGATCAAGGTTATGTGCGATAAAGATAACATCTATTTCCAGATGACGGCGATGGAGCCTGATATGGATAAGGTAAAGATGCATAATAAGCGCGGTGATCTCGTCTGGGGCGATGACAGCATGGAGGTTATTCTCTTCCCGCCTTCCATCGAGAATAAGTACTACCAGCTTGGTATGACTCCGACGGGTGGTATTTGCGCTGAGATGTCAGGCGCGAAAGCACCTGGCGAATTTGGCGCAGAGCATTCGGGGCGCACTTATCCTGATCGCTATGTGATGGAACTTCGCGTGCCGATTAAAGGCATGTATCCGCTCGTCGACGGTGAAGTGTGGCGCTTTAATCTTTGCCGCAGCCGCGTTCTGCGCGATGAATTTGCACATCGTGAAGAACATTATTCAATCGGGGGTATTGGCTTTTTAAGTACATCTGATTATCATCCGT
>JAGBXE010000204.1 GCA_017629455.1 Kiritimatiellia bacterium | reverse complement strand
GCTGAACGGTTTGGGAAATCTGACCCATCAGCCTTAGCTCCGAACGCAACTAAAGCACGTTTCCAATAAAGAGCATCGGCAACGTGTATCGTGCGAGAACCTACTTGAGCTGGCTTAGTAAGAACAGTAAATGTATCTGGAATTTCAAGACAAGTCGACCCGTTTAAAAGGCGATGATCGCTATCAAACAACTGTAAACCAAATGATATAGGCACATTTCCTTTCTGTTCAGGCATACGAAACGCACCTGTCAGCCTATACCGATAACCCGGGCGCACTGCAACTTCAGTACGACCGAAAACATAAAGTGGAGCATCCTTTAGGACGAGCGCACCATTCTTTTGCTTAAAAGCAGGTGCTTTCTGTGTTGCACGATCAACCCAGTTTTCTGTATGCTCGTATGAGGATGCAAAACAAGGCATCACCAACATGCAAGACAACGAAAACAAACCTTTTGATATTGAAAAGGAGATATTCATAATCACAAAGAAATTTTCACAACACATAGATTATACCATATTTCCGCTCATTTTAGGAAGTTGTACAAGCATGAGCGGGGAAACAAAAAAATAAAAGGCCCTGGTACGAAACCCAAGACCTTTTATTTTTATGTAGCTCTTGTTACTTGGAAAGCAACGAAGCTGACTGCGTATCGAGGAACATTTCGCAATCAGGGTGAAGCTGCATGAACGAGCTAGGAAGCATGTTCGTGACAGGGCCTTCGATTGCGCCCTTAACGGCCTCTGCCTTACGCGAATCTGGGCACGTGCAAACGATTGCCTTCGCCCAGAGAATCTGCTTCATCGACATCGAGAACGCGTGCGTAGGAACGTCGTCACGCGTAGCGAACCAACCCTCGCCGACCTGCTGGTCGCGACACTTGTCATCGAGCGGAACAACCTTGTAGGCGCGCTCGCAGTCGATGTCGGCCGGCGGATCGTTGAACGCGAGATGGCCGTTTTCACCAATACCAACGCAAGCAACGTCAATAGGAGCGACGCGGATGAGCGCTTCGAGACGGGAGATTTCAGCCTCGGGATCAGCAGCTTCGCCGTTGACCTCGTTGAAAACCTTAAGCGGCTGCGGAGTCTTCGCGACAAAGCGCTCGCGCATATAGCCGCGGAACGACGCCTTATGCTCGACGGAAATGCCGACATATTCATCGAGATGGAAGCCGGTGACCTTCGTCCAGTCGATGCCGGGCTCCTTAACGAGAGCTTCAAGAAACTCAAACTGGCTAGCACCAGTTGCGACGATGATGCGCGCCTCGCCTCTCAATGCGATCGCTTCGCGGATTCTGTCGCCTGCCGCTTTGGCGGCGTGGGCGGCCATATCAATCTTGTCACTGCCAACATACACCTTCATTTTTTCTTACTCCTTTTTTGTTAGAAACCACCTTGTGTTTCAAAACCTTTGTTCCGCACGGAAAATTACTGATCTTCCGTGACGCGAAGAATTTCTTTTACAGAGGTAACCCCAGCAAACACCTTAGACCACCCATCTTCACGAAGAGTTTTCATTCCCTTCGAAAGTGAAATGTCGCGGATTTGAGAAGCATTCTCGCGGCGAACTATCGCCCCTTCGATATCTTCATCGACTTCGAGAACTTCGAATAGCGCTCGACGCCCACGATAGCCCGTCTTGGTGCACTTGTCGCAGCCGTTTGGCTCGAATACGATATTGCTCTCGGGCGGCGTTTGAAGCGTATACCACTTCATATCGAGAGGAGCTTCACGCCTGCAATCGGGGCAAAGGCGCCTGCACAGACGCTGACCCATTACGCCAGCAACGGCGGAGGCGATAAGAAACGGCTCAACGCCCATATCAATAAGCCTGGGGAATGCGCCTGCCGCATCGTTCGTGTGAAGCGTCGAAAACACCATATGGCCCGTAAGAGAGGCGTTAATGGCAATTTCGGCCGTTTCGCGGTCGCGGATTTCGCCGACCATGATGATATCCGGGTCTTGACGCAAAAAGGCTCTGAGCGCACGGGCAAACGTCATGCCGATTTCGCTCTGCATTTGCACTTGGTTTATGCCAGCCATATGATATTCAATAGGATCTTCGGCTGTCATAATCCTGACGTCAATCTTGTTGACCTCGCTCAAGAACGAATAAAGCGACGTTGATTTACCAGAACCAGTTGGACCGGTGACAAGAAATATACCATTGGGGCGATGAATGATTTTATTTACTACAGCATAATCGCGGCTGTTGAAACCTAAATCATCCATCTTAACGAACGAGCCCGACTTAGCAAGTAGACGAAGCGAAATCGATTCGCCATACGCTGCCGGCATAGTCGAAACACGAATATCGATATCTTGCCCGGCAATGCGTATTCCAATTCGACCGTCCATCGGCAGACGCTTCTCGGCAATATCAAGATTGGCCATAACCTTGATACGAGATATAATGGCCGACTTAAGGCGATTAAGCTGCGCAGGCACATCAACCTTATGCAACATACCGTCAATGCGGTAACGGATACGAAGCTCTGATTCTTGAGGCTCAATATGAATATCGGTAGCACCTTGACGATCAGCTTCAGCGATAATCTGGTTCACAAAGCGCACGATGGACGCCTCTTCCCCCATTTCGCTAACGTCGATCTTCGTCATCGCGCCATACTCATCGCCGACATCATATCGACCATCTTCGAGCATTTGCTCGATCGCCGCGGCGCCTACACCGTAGAATTTTTTGATCGCCTTATCGACTTCTTCACGCGGTGAAAGCAAAGTCTTAATACGGCACTTTGCAACGAGGCGCAAACCTTCAGCAGCCGACGTATCAAAAGGATCGGAAGATACTACAGTAAGAAAGCCCTCTTCCAACTTAAAGGGCAAGACACCATACTGATAGACTGCTGATGCAGGAAGAAGTTGGAGAGCTTCGGGCTGTGGATTTTGGTTCTGTAGATCGACAGTCTCGAGACCTAGAACCTTACCGATAGCTTGAAGGAAAAGAGGCTCGGCAACACCGCCAAATTTAATAGCGGCCTCCGTAAGCCCCATACCAGGATTCAAAGCCCTTTGCGAAAGAATACGATCTAACGCTCCGTCAGAATAAATTCCAGCGGAGCGCAAAATCACAGTAGCCAAACGTGCTGCCGAATCCATTGTATCGCCCATATGTGGGGATTATATCAAATTAATCATTTTGAGAAAAGGCGACGGCCGCAACTCAACGAGCTGCGGCCGCACCATTTTGGTTAGGAAACCGATTAATTAAATCGCTTTCGCTTTACCAGATTTAAGGCAGCGTGCGCAAATGCACATACGCTTGGAGCCACCCTTGTCGTCCGTCACGCGGACGCTGCGAAGGTTAGGCAGGAAGCGACGCTTGGAGATGCCGGTCGTATGAAGACCGATGCCGCCTTTGTACTTCGGGGAGCCCTTACGGACGATAACGTTGCCGAATGAAGGACCCTTGCCGCAAATTTCACATACCCTGGACATATCTTTTTCTCCTTTCTCTGAAGGTGATTAGTTGCCAGGCTGCCATTCGACATTCGCGAAAGCGTTGTCAAACGCGGCAGAAAGACCACCAAGACCCTCGCCGGCAGGCGTCTTCGATGCGGACGACTCTTCAGCCGTCGGCTCCGTCTCAGCCATAAGCTTCTTGATTTCTTCTTCAGTCATCGACATCGCACGGATCGAAAGCCCGATGCGGCGCTCGCCACGATCGACCTTGACCACGCGTGCTTCGACATCCTGACCGACCTCAAGCGCGTCACGCACCTTCTCGATGCGCTGATCGGAGATCTGCGAGATGTGCACAAGACCGTCGACACCATCTTCGAGCTCGATGAACGCACCGAACGACGCGATCTTCGAAACCTTGCCCTTGACAGTCGAGCCAACAGGGAACTTGCGGGCGATTTCATCCCACGGATCCTGCATCGTCTGCTTAAGGCTGAGCGAGATGCGCTGCTCTTTCGGGTTGACGTCAAGAACAACCGCCTCGACTTCCTGGCCCTTCTGGAGGCACTCGGACGGATGATTGATCTTGCGCGTCCAGCTCATATCGCTGACGTGGATCATACCGTCGATACCCTCTTCGAGCTCGACGAACGCACCGTAAGTCGTGAAGTTGCGGACCTTGCCGTGAATCTTCGAGCCGACCGGGAAACGCTCCTGAACCGTATCCCAGGGATTTTCCTGAGTCTGGCGAATGCCAAGAGCAATCTTCTGGCTGTCGGAATCGACCGAAAGGACGACCACCTGGACTTCGTCG
>JAGBXE010000203.1 GCA_017629455.1 Kiritimatiellia bacterium | reverse complement strand
CCCGCACCGCCGCCACCGCCACCGCCAGCCTATCCGCCCCCGTCACCGCCGCCTCAGACTACCAAAACATCAATCAATCCCTTATAAGGAATCTCCACTTCTCCTGATGCATTAAAGGTATACAAAATCGACCCATCATACAATCGATTGATCACAATCCCTTCTGCAAAAAGCGATACCGCCACCAGGTTAACAGCCAAAACCATCAATCCTCGTTTCATATTCATCACTCCTTTTTCACTATCTAAAACTATTTAGTTGAAGCGCTGCAAGAAAATGTAGCTCGCCTCCACCCCTGTGGCCGCAATCGCGACTCCGTCGGTGTATCATCAACCATGGATGTGGCAGATGTTTCAGGATTATAAAGATATGTGCGGCTTACCGTTTGAACGCCGCGCCCGCCCTCACCTGAAAGCAGCACCTGCGCATCCCAATAAGCCGGCTTTGTGAAATCGAGCTCAAAGAAAGATTCCGGCACAGAAATCTCAACCCTATACCCTTGACCATCGCTGTCATTGGTAAACGACACCTTGGCCCCCTTTACTTCGCCAACAAACTCAAAAAACGCTTTTCCTCCAGCTGGCGTAGCATATTCCTGATCTTTTTTAGGCATATCAGTAAATGGCTTTAACGCAACAACGACGTCGCGCCCACCAATGCGTGCAGCTAAAATGCGAGTATATCCAACCTCACGTTTAGACAAAGAGCGCGGAGGCAGCTCCTTATGACCATTAGAAGGCCCGATTTCGAACCCAACGGCATCGCCGCCTTTAAAGATCGCGTTTTCGCGCATCGCAACATTAACAAGAGGCGTAGAATCTTTCACACGGGCCGTAAATTTTAAGGAAGAATCAACCCTCGTAAGCATAGCCTCCGAAAGCGGCTTTTCCCTCGCCCCAGGGAATACAAGCGCCTGAACGTTATTAAGGATTAGCGCCCCTCTGTTACGCCACTCGCCTTTAACGCGACCTTTTTCAAAGCCCGTCACACGAAATGTGTGCCCAGCATTGTAAGCCCACACTTCATCGCGGCTAGGGAAATACGCAATGCGCCCTGAAAAATCTTCGCCTCCAAACGTGTAAGGAATACCTCGCCCAGGTTTGCCGGGCGGATCAAAAAGCGTATCGACAAAAAAGCCATCTTCTGTGTAAACAGTAAAAAGCCCCCATTCGCTTGCCGCAACGGTATAATGATCGCCGACCATTCCAGCATGGCACCAATGATGATGAATCTCTCCTGGGCGCAGTGCACCGACAGCTTTGCGCCCAACGCGCCAAATCAGCTTTCCTTTAGAATCATACTTGATCAGAAAGACTGCACCGACATCTGCCGTATGCCCCATACCCTGATGCATGTATTTCGTAAACTCAGGCGTTACATAATCTGGCGAACACGAAACCGATGCATAAAAATTGCCTGCCGAATCGCGCCTAAGCCCCATCAAGCCTTGGCGCCATGTGCAAAAGAGTTCCTTCATTCCCGGCACAATTTCAGGAATCGCCTTATAGACTGCCTTGATATCCCATTGCGGCACACCGTCTGAAGAATACCCGCGGCAAGGAATGCCTATGACGAAATTTTCAAGCGTCAAAACATACAGCGTTCCATCGGCCGTCATGTGAAGTGCCCCAGGCGTATGGGAAAGACGAAACGCGCGATCGCCTACTTGGCCGATTGATTGCATTTCATCCTTTTGAATTCGCCCATCACCATTGCCATCCATCCACAATTCTAAGACATCCGTCTTAACCCCTTTTGCGCGTGGCGGACACAAAACAGCACCAACAGGCTTAATGTCATCGCCATCGATCCGGCAAATCGTAATAGGACGATTCGCGTGCCGGTGATATGGCGTTGCGTCAGAAGCTAAATATTTAACCCCATTTGAGCCACGAATTATTTCTGGCATATTCATCGTGCTCATTACCGATGAAAACTCGTTGATCCCAGCACCCTCAAAATCCCAAACGGCATCAGGCATGCCAACGCCCCCCGTTTTAGGCAACCTCGCGCGGGCGAAAGAATCCGGCCCCGAAAGCGAATAGTACTGCACTAACGGATCGTCGCAATCTGGAATGTTCGACGGCGAATAAGAAGTATAGCCGAAAAATCTGTCACGTAAAACGCCGGTTTCTGCATTGAAAACCGAAACAATCTTGGGAGAAGAAGCCTCCGTAACGATAAGCGCCCCAGTTGAGTCAACGGCAATTCCAAAAGGCATTAGGAACGAATCAAGTTCAAGAGTGCCGAGAAAGCTGCGCCCACCTTTCAGCCCCATCACCTTTAAGATAGACCCTTTTGGAGAAAACACTTTAACTTGCTGACTTGCGCCTAAATCAGAAACGTAAATCTTCCCCTGTGCGTCCACCGCAACGCCATACGGTGATGAAAGACCAGAAGAAACAACTATAGAAGAATTCCCACCGTTAGGAGAAAGAGCCAAAACCTGACCGCCATTCTCTCCAGCTAAAGACGCTACATATAAAACGCCTTTTTCGCACCAGATGCCTCGCGGTTTTTCACAAGGCAAACGCCTAATTTCCGCGCCCGTATCGGCATTGAGAACACGCAGACAATTTCCGTTGAAATCGGAAACAAAAAGCTCCTTCCCTAAGACAGCAATCCCCGCACAATTGAACGCGTATTCCGCTCGAACTGCTGTGCGTGGCGGCAATTTAGGATCTGTAAAATCGGCTGAAATATCTATTGCGCCGCTGCCACATGGGAAAATATCATAGTTCCCGGTAGAGGCATCAAGGCGAACTAATTTTATCGCCACATTACCACTTGTGCGGCGCTCATATACAAGGTAGACCTTACCATCTGAAGCGGCAATTGACGAATAATTTCCCCAGCCATCAACAACAAACGGCATTGTACGCCAAAGGACTTTTCCATTAAAATCTGTTTTAACAATACCGCGCCCAGATTCATTTTTATGCCAAATAAAATAACGCCCAGTCGGGTCGCATGCTACATCAACAACTGGCCCATGGTCGCCGCCCCAGCCGCCACGACCAGATCGTGTATCGTAAGGCGGCTCACCGCTCGTTCCGACGGTGCCGAAATATTTCACGTCAAGCCCATCGTGAGCGTATGCGCCCCATTTGTAACTCTTCCCTGTTTCACATGGAAAACCTAATGCATCGCGCCCATCCCAAAAAAGAACCTGTTTACCGGCATCTGTCCATTCTCCACCTTTTAATTCGCGGATGACACCGCCATTTTCATCAAAAATATTAACGGATAGTTTGGCACGCTTTGGGAGTGTAAACTCTATCCTCGCCCACCCCTTAGTATCTACAGAAGAAGCTTCTCTTGCCCGCGCAGCAATGGAAGCAAACGTTTCTGACTTTGCTGGCGTAAGCGATGATTTTTCGAAGCGGATTAGCCCCCACGTATCAATATTAATGAACGCGAAAGCTCCAGGATCGCGCCGATAAACGGCTGCCGTATAAAACCCATCAGTGCCAGGGCACCATTTAATATCCACAACAGCCGGCATCGTATCGCCAGGCTTAAATGGACATACGCCATCTTCCACGCCTAACGCCGACCAAGGAACTCGCGACTCTATCGTCAGAGTTTTTTCTCCTACGGTTGTTTTAACTAAAGAACCCTTAGGATGCAAAACGGACGGACAATCTAGATTGGCACCTGGCGTTACGTAAAGATTGTCAGAACCATCAAGCGTATTGCGCCATAAGTTTACACATGTAACTGCAGGATTTTTAATAAGCCTTGGATCTTTACGCCGTGGCAGCGGGTAAGGCAGCGATCTATCTGTCGACAAGCGCACTTGAACAAGATCGCCTCGCCAAAACCTGTCTTGCGGGCGATTGTCATTTGTCACTTCATGATCGTAAAGCGACATCTCAACGCCTATGTACAAATAGGATGAATCGTACATGAAATAGATCGCGGCATTCTGCTCTTCTGCCAATTCTGCTGCATTCCAGCAAAGAACCGCACCTGAACGATCCCATTCGCCAAGAAGACCGTCAACAACTACTTTGCGCCCATCAGCTAACGGCAACGCACTTGCCACCCCATCATAACAAGTAGTTCCCGCGTTAACTACTACCGAAGGAAATAAAGCACCCAGAAATAACAATGTAAAAATTCTTGGCATTATTTTTACCTTCTAAAACAAATGTTAATCGGACAGTTACTTCATATTTACAAGTTTCAACAAACTAGCCAACATCTATGCTATAGCTTTGACTTACCTTAATAGCTACAGCATAAATTTAAGCTCTTACACATCAAGAATGCGAAAGGATTATTGAGCCGCAGCTTTGCGCTTACGCGTTGAAAGCAGCGACTTGCGTAAGATCATTACAAGCGTACGCTTCTCTGCGGGCGAAAGAGGCGCCACCTTCGCTTCCCATTCAATCTCAAACTCAGTCTTTTCAGGCCCCATCGTAAGGAAATGAGCCTTCAAAACCTTACGTGCCTCATCGACGTACATTCTAACTTCCGGATTAAGCTCATCCATAACGAGCGCATTCTCAGCAGCAAGCGCAGGAAACCTGGGAGCGACGAGATACGCAGTAAACGACGCTCCTGTGCCTGACCTTACACCAGCAGTCTGCTCATGAAGCATAAACCCATCGGGCCCGGCGAAAACGAGTTTGCCGCTGCCGACAAATTTACGCTTCCACTCGATTACCTCAAGCTTCGCCTTTACACCGTTATCGAGCGAAATCGTGTATTCGCTCGTTCTTAACTGGACGATAACCGGCGTAACCGGAAGGCCGTTAAAATAAATCCTTACATCAGGATAGCTTTTAAGATACAGCGCAAAGCGAGCAGCAAGAGAAGGAACTGTCTGCCCGGCATCAAGAAGAGAATCGGCAGAAGCTGAAACATTAGTAATTACGACTTCAGTTCCTGTCGACACTCCGCCTTCGGATTCCTCAATCTCAAAAATACCAGGCGCCATACCGGAGGCTGAAATACGATATGATTTCAAGCCGTCATCAGTTTTTGTCGTAGTGCGCCATTCAACTTCTGAGCCGAGTGCTAAAGCCTTAAAACGCCCACGCCCATGACGGCCATGAAGATTGCGCCCTGAAATAAGCGTAGCCTTGCCTTCGCGCTTCCAGCTGCCGCCAAGATTTCCGAATGTAGAATCAACAGTCCGAGAATCAATGCCAAGCCCATCGTCGGCAATACGAATCGATTCAACAGCGCCTAAAGCATTCGTTATCAAATCGACGCGAACTTCCTTTGCATCAGCATCAAGAGCGTTCCAAACAAGCTCTTCGATCGCGGAAATCGGAGCGCCGCGTGAAAGCGAAGCAATATGGTCAGACTGCGCTTGAACAAGAATCCTTTTCATACATCCAACTCCTCCACCTCGCCTGTCTTAGTCACCTTTTCAATTCTCAAACGAATTGCATCAAGTTCTTTCTGGCATTCGTCAGCTAGCTTGCGCCCACGTTCGAATGCTACAATCATATCGTCAAGACCGAGCTCGCCCGACTCCATCTTCGCGACAAGTCCTTCTAAAGCTTTAAGATTATCTTCAAATTTCATTATCGGGCATTATACCAAAATTCCGTTAACGCTACAAAATCTCCAGCACAACCCCATGATCTACCGCCGCGATAAAATAGATATCACATAACAAAATCAAAACTGCCGTGGCTAAAAAGCCGCGGCAGTTGATGTACCAATCTAAAAAAGTGGAACTTTGACTACCAGGCGTAATGTGCAAACGCCTTGTTAGCCTGAGCCATCTTATGCACGTCGTCGCGCTTCTTGATGACATTGCCCTGCCCTAAGAAGGCATCGACAATCTCTGCGGCAACCGCGGCAGGCATACCCATACCGTGGCGAGCGCCAGCGTACTGCGTGGTCCAGCGAAGAGCGAGCGAGAGCTGCCTATTTGCTGCGATCGGCACAGGAACCGGATAAGTGGTACCGCCGACGCGACGCGTCTTCACTTCGACCTGAGGCTTCATGTTGTCGATCGCTGCGGAGACGACTTCGAGAGGATCTTCAAACGTCTTTTCGTCTTTGACGAACTTGGACGGATCTTCCTTCATCTTGTCGGCAATCTTGTCGATCGCACCATAAACAATCTTTTCGGCGACGGTCTTCTTGCCGTCCTTCATGATAACGCGAATCATGTGGGCAACAAGCTCCGAATTGAACTTCGGATCAAGGACCACGCGCTTTTCAATCTTCTTAGCTCTGCGGCTCATCGCTTACTTCTCCTCTTTCTTCGGCTTCTTAACACCGTACTTCGAACGGCTGCGATTGCGGCCGGAAACACCGAGGGAGTCGAGCTTGCCGCGAACGATGTGGTAACGCACACCAGGAAGGTCCTTCACACGGCCGCCGCGGACCATAACCACGGAGTGCTCCTGAAGGTTATGACCTTCGCCAGGGATGTATGCCGTAACTTCATAGCCAGACGTAAGGCGTACACGAGCAACCTTACGAAGAGCAGAGTTAGGCTTCTTAGGAGTCATCGTCTTGACGACGAGACACACACCACGACGCTGCGGGCACCTTTTAAGGGCCGGCGACTTGGAATGCTTCGCCAAGGGGGAACGCCCCTTGCGGATCAACTGATTAATAGTCGGCATTTAGTTATTTTCCTTACTTTTTCAGATTGGTTCGCGTAGTATAACATATTCTGCGCTGAATTGACAAGTAGGCACATTTCTCGGACGGTTTGCCATCTCTCATCCCTCATCTCCCATCTCTCATCCCTCATCTCCCATCTCTCATCTCCCATCTCTCATCTCCCATCTCTCATCTCCCATCTCTCATCTCCCATATG
>JAGBXE010000202.1 GCA_017629455.1 Kiritimatiellia bacterium | reverse complement strand
TGCTTTGCAACATTTAAAATTCCTGCATCGTGCAACCCTTTTGCCATTGCAACGCCAAGTTTGGCAACCTTGTACTTGTCCGTTCCAAGATAACGCGCTCCCACAAATGCATCCACAACCGGATCACAAACAACATTTAAACCCATTTTTCGTGCGGTTACACCTACAACTTTACCAAAAGCATAAGCGTATTCTTCATTATCTGTTGAGCCGAGAGCGTTATGCTTACCAATCATATATTCACCGATTCCGCTTTCAGCATCTGCGAAAATCAGAACAGGGTAGTCTGCTGCTTCTTTGATCTTTTCAATAGCGTATTTAAAACTTTTGCTTCTGGGACTCATCCATACAGAACCAAGGCGATGGTTTCTGATTGCATCTAATGTGTATTCAAGGTTTGAGTCAAAATCTTCCCAGCCTGAATCTTTAAGTACATATCCGCAGGAAACCAGCCCTAACTTTTGTTCTAATGACAAGTCTTCGAATTTTAATGGCTTTATCTGCTTCATAATTATTTTCCTTTTGCTTTTAAAGCTTCTAAATCTTTTGATTCAGAACCGTTATATCCTTTTGAATGTTGTACGTCTGTCTTTGTTGGGTCATAAAGATTTCCACCGTTGTCTAAAATTGCCTGCTGAACCTTTTTAACATCAACATTTCTTACAGTAACGTTATCTTTTAATGAGATTGCACAAGCAGTACCTGCAGCTTCACCCATTGACATACAACACATAACAAGTCTTGTACCGCTCTGACCCGGAACGTCTGAAGATAAGTTTCTGCCTGCAGCCAATACGTTTTCTAAGCGTTTATGAACCAATGCACGATATGGGATATCGTAGAAGTATGGTTTTGTAGGATCGTCAAGTAATTCACGCATATTCATACGTTTTACACCATCATCAGGCGGAAGCTGTGAACCCCAACCGGAAATGTTTGAAATGTATGCTTTTTCACCTGATGGAAGTGTTCCTTCAAACCATTTCATGTTGCCTGAACCTTCAAATCCGTGAAGATCAAAGCCGTGGTAACTGATTGCAATAACATCGTCAATCTTGTGCCAATTTGCCTTGCCGCTAGTTTTAAGATGCGATATTTCAGCACGTATCCCAGAGGCTCTGGCAAGATTCTCTACTTCTTCCAACGCTTCAATTATACCGTCCGACTCTGAACGCATATGCGTTGAATAGAGGGCACCTTTTTTAGCGGCCGCCTTCGCTAAAAACAAAACCTCATCGGGCGTTGAATATTTGCCGGGCTGATAAATAAGCCCTGTCGACAGCCCCCAGCCGCCATCGTCAAGCGACGCTTCAAGAAGATTCTGCATCTGCCGAAGCTCATCGTCAGTTGCAGCTCTTCCATCGTACCCGACGACCGATGAACGAAGCGTATTATGCCCGATAAATTGAACAGAGTTTATTGCGGGGCGAACAGAATCGAAAACGGCTCGATACTCTGCAAGCGAACGCCACGTAAGACGCTCTCCTAAAATTGCCGCCCAGTCAGAAGAAAGCCTCGCCTCGCCATAACGCGGCGCCACACTGCCGCCGCACTGACCGTTTACTTCGGTAGTAACTCCTTGCGCCACTTTCGATGGCGCATCTGGCTCTACTATCAGGTAAGCGTCGGAATGCGAATGGGCATCAATAAAGCCAGGCGTCACAAGACACCCTTTAGCGTCAATCACATTAAAGTCGCCGCTTGTTTTCGCGCTGCCTTGCGGCACTATCTCGCTAATCTTATCGCCGCGCACAATTACGTCGGCCATAAACGCAGCACGCTTCGTGCCGTCGATCACACATCCTCCAGTGATAAGTGTATCCATGACTTACCTTGAGGGAAAATTAATTAGCGCGAGAATCGAAGCGCTATCTGAGCAAAGATATCACGCAAACGCACTGGCCATAGACGCGATGGCAATTCCGCTTCGAGCGGCGATTGTATAAATGACGGAAGGCCAGGATTGAAATCTAACCCGGTAAGCCCTTCAAGTTCGTCGATAGAAACAATATTCCTTGCCGCCCATTCGCCCCAGTCGACATCTTGCGAAAAGAGTACTGCCAGGGCTCTCACGTTAAGCCCCTCTTGCGCAATGATAACTTGGTAGTACTGCGAAGGCAAATCGATATCGCAAGCAAGCATTCCGCCATGAGTACTAACTGAACCTACTACAACCCAAATCTCGCCATAGCGCGCCGTCCACAAATCTGCAATGCGGTGTTCGACATCGCGCCATACTCCGCGATTAAGCGCGGGCGTCTGCGGAGAGATGTTAGACATTTTAAATGTCAGCTTCTGCGCCGCTTCTCCGTAACGCGATGCAATAGCGTGATTGGGAACCATATGGCCTCTATCGAAACCGCTCTTGCGATAATCGCCCGGCGAAGGCGCCGCGGGCACCGAACGGTCTTTCGTAAAACCTGGCCGCTTATCGGATGGGAATTTCGCTTCCTTCGTGACGTGATACGCGCACCACACAGGATGGCGCAACTTATCGGACCACCCGATTACGAATTCACCCCTATCGATTATACGGATATCGTCTGGCGCAGGATAACCCGTACGCACAGGAAGACCAGCAAAAGAGACGGTGCCTTTAGGCGCCTCTAGGTCGTATTCGTAAACTGCATCGTGCCCTGTAATCGCCAAGCCGTCAGTAATGTCGGCAAGCGGATTTCCTAGCCACGTAAGAGCAGATACAACTAGCGGCATTTGTTCGCGGCGCTCGGCAATCCATGCGCGAGGATGATGGACAAACCACGCCGCGACAATTCCCCAAACGGCCAAGAAGATTAAAAGCGACAGCCCCAGCTTCAGCGAAATTAGCCGACGCCGGGACTTCCTAGCCTTTTTCCTCTTGGCCGCCGCCATTTTAAATATCCTCCAATTCGATACGGATTGTACGCGACTTCATCGCCTGAAGCGATTCAGGATCGTCATCCCATGCAGCATGGCGCACCACACTTTCATCATCGGAATCGGGGATGACGATTTTCGCACCGCACGCCGGACACTCGGTCTCAAGACCGATCATGTCCAGCGTCGTTTGTATTTCGGTGTGGCACGAGCCACACGTGAAACTCGTATACGGCGACATAGTAAATTAAAGGCCGAGCTTCGTAGCGCTACGCCATGCGTAATACTTTTTAAGCTTAAGCTTCTTCGCTGCAGCTTCGTCGCAGAAAATCCAGCAATCGTTATGAGCCTGAAGAGCCGAAGCTGTGCAGAACTGCGACATCGGACCTTCAACGCAACCCTTCAAAGCATCCTGCTTTCCTTCGCCAAACGCAAGAAGGACAATCTTCTTAGCATCGCAAATTGTGCCCACGCCCATCGAAAGCGCACGCGTAGGAACTTCCTTTTCCTTGCCCTTGAAGAAAAGACGCGCATTGTCCTTAATCGTCGAAGGCGTAAGGTAAACGATCGAAGTGCGGCTCTTAAGCGAAGTACCAGGCTCGTTAAAGGCAATATGCCCGTCAGAACCGATGCCGAGAACCTGGAGATCAATCCCACCTGCAGCCTTAATCTGCTTTTCGTAAGCGTCACATTCCTTCTCAAGATTCTTTGCTAGCCCATTGAGGACGTGGGTGTTGGCAAGCTTGATATCAATCTTCTTGAAAAGATTTTCGTTCATGAAATAACGATAGCTCTGCTCGTGAGTTCCAGCAAGCCCGACATATTCATCGAGATTCCACGTCTTAACCTGCTTATAGCTCACCTTCTTCGCCTTGACGGCCTTGGCCATCTCGGAATACATCATAACGGGCGTTGAGCCAGTTGCCAAGCCGAGAACACTCTTGGGATTCTTCTTCACCTGAGCGGTGATCATTTCGGCGGCGAGGCGCGAGGCCTCTTCTTTCGTTTTGCAGATTACGACTTCCATTTTCTTGCCTTTCTTCTGTTTCTTTTCTTGTTAAATTATACACCCGAATATTAATCGATGTAAAGCGCAGGAATCTTTTGCATCTCGCGTTTCACATTCTGTGCTCCCGATTCGACTTTCGTGTTTTCGGCTGCTTTTTGACCGTAGGTAGAAGCCTTCTCGGCGCGCTCGGTATGCACCTGATGAGCAGGCGTCTCTTCGGGAGTTGCATCTCCTGCTTTCGTTGCGCGGTAAAGTAAACGCGCACCGAAAAGTAAAAGCCCAAGCGCTACTGCAACAACAGCACCAAGCGCCGCTAAACGCCAGACAAACGGCGGTATCGACATCTGCGGAGTATGGCGTGTCTGATCCATGGGGGCAGCATATCTTGAAAAGCGCGGCGTCTCTGGGGAGCTTTCGCTTTGCACGCGTATTGAAAACAAATCGTCTTCTTCTACCCTAGGCTCTGAAACTTCGGCCACAGGAATATCTATTTCATCCCGCTCCTCAACATGCTCTTGAGCTTCCTCTTCAACAGTTTCTTGAGGCGCTCTTTCAATCGGTTCGATAATTGCCTGCTCAACTATGGGCTCTTCCACGACAGGACGCTCTTTTATCTCGGTGTCGCGATTCCCAGAGAAAATATCCATAAACTCGCTAACTAAAGGCTTTGCCTCAAGACCTACCGCCTCGCAATATAGCTTTACGAACCCACGCCCATAAATAGGCGCGGCAATCCCTGAGAAGTCCTCATTTTCAAGCGACTCAACGGTTGACGGCGCAAGGCGCGTTATCTCGGCTACTTGCGTGATCGTATAACCTTTAGCCTCGCGAGCGGCGCGAAGGGTCTTGCCGAACTCAATCATTTAACTCCTCCTCGGGTGGTGCAACAGTATCTAATTCTTCTGCTGGCGGCTCTGCGGAACTGCCGCCTTGTTCGTTGAAGATGGCGATAATATCGTCTTGCGGCAATACTATCTTTCTCGGACCAATACCTTGCGGCTCGGAAACAATCCCGCGCTCAGTAAGGACATCAAGCGCCTTTGCCGCGCGATTGTAACCCCAGCCGAGCTGACGCTGGAAATGGCTGACCGATGCTCGGCGCGTATTGATAATGCATTCAACGGCTTTCTTAAAATCGTCTGCCGCGGCATCCGCCTTTACTTGCGCGCGATGTTCTTCGGCAGCAGCCTTTTGCTCTGCTGCTATTTCATCCTTGTCGGCGAAAAGATCGACTTCCTCTTCGCGTATGGTATCGAGTTTAGTCTTGAACTTTTCATCGAACTGAAGAGTGGAGTGCTCTTCAATAAACTGTACGACGGCGGCAATATCCTCATCGCTCATCCATGCGCCCTGCGCACGCACAAGCGCACCGTCTTTTGTCTTAAAGAGCATATCGCCGCGCCCGATTAGGCTTTCTGCGCCTGTATCATCGAGAATCGTACGCGAGTCGATTGATGTAGCCGTCTTGAATGCGACGCGCCCGGGGATGTTCGCCTTAATAGTTCCTGTAATAACCTTCGCGTCAGGACGCTGCGTTGCAAGTATGAGGTGAATACCAGCTGCGCGCGCTTTTGCCGTAAGACGAGAAATGTCAGGTACAACTTCCTTTGCAGATGTCGCCATCAGGTCGGCAACTTCGTCGATGATAATGACGATGTACGGCATCTTCTCAGGCTCGGCATTACTTTCTGCCGAATCGTCTGCAAAAAGATCCGTTTGCTTGAAGTGAGGCCGCGCATTGTAGTCGCAGATGTTGCGCACGTGAGCGCGAGCAAACGTCTTAAGGCGCTTCTCCATTTCGGCGACCGCCCACTGGAGAGAGAAGACAACCTTCTTGTTGTCGGTAATAACTGGCACTATAAGGTGCGGCAATGAAGCATACGGCGTAAACTCCACCGACTTAGGGTCAACCATAATAAGCTTAAGCTCTTTAGGCGTCTTCGTCATCAATAGGCCGTTAATGATGGAATTTAGACACACCGACTTACCTTGTCCTGTCGCACCAGCTACGAGCATGTGCGGCATCGCAGCAAGGTCGGCAACGAGTTCGCGCCCAGCAGCGTCCTTGCCGAAAAGAAGCGGAAGCTCGCCTCTAAAGCCCTGCCATGCGGGAGACTCGATAATCTCTCTAAACGAAATCCCTGCCGGCGTCTTGTTCGGAACTTCAACGCCGATATTTTCTTCGCCGGGGATTGGCGCTTCTATGCGCAACGAACGCGCATGTAAAGCACCCATCAAATTCTTTTCAATATTTGTGACCGCCGAATAACGAATGCCGGGAGCAAGGCGCAAAGCGTATTTAGTAACGACTGGGCCTTGAATTGTATACGCCAATTCCGCATCGATACCAAATATCTTAAGCGTGTCGAGAAGCCTTTGCGACATCTCGTTTACGTCACCGTGATCAGCAGTTGATTTCTTAAGCGGCGAAAGAAGCGATACGCTGGGTAAGACATACGGACCCTTCGAACCTGGCTCAACTTCAGCGCTTTCATTCTTTTTCGTGGCACCTGCCAACTTTCCTTGAGGCGGAGCAGGCTTAAAGAACGACATTGGGCCAAAGGGTTTCTCTTCCTTGGCGGCAGCCTCCCTTGCCGCGAGCTTCGCAGCCTCCTTCGCCGCGCGACGTTCCTCTTTGGCCGCAAGTTTCTCAGCTCGGATGCGCGCTTTCTCTTCTTCCTTCTGGCGCTTTGCCTCCTCACGCGCTTGGCGCGTAGCTATCCTTATGGCCTCTGCTTCGCTGTCGGCGTCATCGCCATTTTCATTAAGCCCTTCACGCCTTAAGGGAACTGCCCACTTAACGAGCGCGACAAACGGTGAAAGGACGGCTCTAAGCCCCACTACGCCGACTA
>JAGBXE010000201.1 GCA_017629455.1 Kiritimatiellia bacterium | reverse complement strand
TTTCGTATCCGCTGCGCTCTTTCCCGGCCATGGGATGAGCGCCAATGTACGTCCAGTCTGATTTCTTTGCGAGCTCACAAAGGGCATCACACACTACGCCTTTAACGCCTGCAGCATCAGTAACGATAGCGCTACTGGCAATGTCTTTTGCGTGTTTTTGAATCCACGGCGCGACCATTAGCGGCGGCAAGCACACGATAATAATTTCGCATGAGCTGATTTTATCGGGTGTTGCACCTTTAAGATTTAAGACATCATATCCTGCCTGGAGAAAGGCTTTTTCAAAAGAGCCTCCTATTAGGCCAAGACCTCTAATTCCAATTGTCATCTCATTTCCTTAGATGGTTGCTCACGCTTATTTTTCGGAGTATGCGCCGAGGAAGGTGAAATTTTCGATCTCAGGATCGGTGGAAAATGCCGAAAGCATTTTAATTACGCGCGGGTCGTGAGCTGTTGCTTCGAAATCGAAAATGAAACGAAATTCAAAGTCTGATCCGGGCACAGGGCGCGATTCAAGCTTTGTCAGGTTCACGCCAGCTGCGGCGAATTTAACGAGAACATCTGTAAGTGCACCAGGGCGATGATTAAGGCTCATCATCACCGAGAATTTGCCGGCATCGGGGTAAATTTCACATTTCTTTGAAATGCATATAAACCTTGTGTAGTTGCTTGTCGTATTGGAAATATCTTCTTTGATTACTTCTAAGCCGTAAAGCGCGGCACATTCACGAGATGCAATTACGGCAACGTCCTTGCGCCCAGATGCGGCAATTTGTGCTGCGGCTGCGGCCGTGTTTGTTGCAGGAACTGCACGGATATTGGGAAGGGTATTAAGAAATTCAGAGCATTGCGCGATAGCATGAGGATGGCTGGAAATTTCTTTGACATCCTTTAAATTCGTTCCGCGTGGAGCGAGAAGTACATGACGAATCCGAAGCTTTATTGCGCGGACGATTTTAAATTTATGCTTCGCCATAAGGTCGTAAACGGCACTTACACTGCCGACGGCGGAGTTTTCGATGGGAAGTATGCCGTAGTCGCACATTCCTTTTTCAACGGCAGAGAATACATCATCGAAGCCCTTGAAGTAGAGAATTGTTGGGAAGTTAATTAATCGGCAAGCCGCCTGCTGCGAATATGAGCCATCGACGCCAGGGCAAGCTACGCTAGCAGATGACGTGAACGTCTTTGGCGTGGAAGATGTGGCGCTAGCAATATTTTGGGCGAACGCGCTTTCGCCTGAAATCTCTGCACGTTGACGCCCGCGTGATATGGACATAAGCGTTGTGAACATAAGACGTGCTTCGTTTTCTAGATCAGGTCCTACGGCGTTTGCAACTTTCGTAAGGATGGTGCGCTCGCGCACTGGGTCTTGCACGGGGGCTGAGATTTTGCGTTTTACATCAGCCATTCGCTCAGACGCATTCATTCTCCGCACGAACAGCTTAATTAGTTCATTGTCGATGGTGTTGATTTCGTTTCTTATTGATTCCATCGTATCGCATGAGGTAGTAGTGTTCATTTTTTTATCCTCTCTTCCATGCGTAGGGTTTTATTGCGTTGAGTTTCTTCATCATTGATGCGAACATTTCTGGGGTCTGGCTTTGTACGCCGTCGCAGAGCGCCTTTGAAGGGTTGTTGTGGACTTCAATAATAAGTGCGTCTGCACCCATTGCCGTTGCGCCCATCGCGCAAGGCTCAACGAGATGCGCATATCCTGTTGCGTGGCTCGGGTCGATTACAACAGGAAGATGTGATAACCGTTTTAAGACAGGAATTACAGTTAAGTCGATTGTGTTTCGCGTGGCCGTTTCGTATGTGCGGATTCCGCGCTCGCAAAGCATTACGTTTGGGTTTCCGCTTGCCATGATGTATTCGGCGCTCATCAGAAGTTCTTGAAGCGTTGCGCTCATGCCGCGCTTAAGAAGGATTGGCTTTTTCGTCATTGAGCCTACTTCTTTAAGAAGGTCGAAGTTCTGCATGTTGCGCGCCCCGATTTGAATAACATCGACATCGTTGAAAAGGGGCAGATGTTCAATGCTCATAAGTTCGGTGACGATAGGAAGATTTGTTTCCTTCTTGGCTTCCAGAAGAATTTCTAGGCCACGCTTACCCAGCCCTTGGAATGCATATGGCGATGTGCGCGGTTTGAACGCGCCGCCGCGTAGCATGGTTGCGCCTTCGGCCTTTACGCTTTTGGCTACTTCAATCATTTGCTCGACCGATTCGACGCTGCAAGGCCCTGCAATTACCTGCATCTCGCCGCCTCCAACCTTTACGCCTGAGCAATCAACGATCGTATCGTCTGGCTGGAATTTGCGGTTTGCAGCCTTGTATGGCTCTTGGATGCGCTGTACCGATTCAACTACGCTCAGCGCCTGCACAAGCCCGACATCCATTTTGGCAACGTCACCTACGCAGCCAATGACCGTTTCGTGTTCACCCGCACTTATGTGTGCAGTGATTTTCCGGTCTTTAAGCCATCCTACGAGGCTATCGACCTGCTTAGCATTTGCATCTTTCTTAAGTATGATTATCATTTTTTTTTAATCTTGTTTTATGTTCTATTTAAAACAAAAACGGCCGCGCTCTTTTTGGAGCGGGGCCGCCTGCAAACTTTAGGGCTTTTACTTCGCCGTTCAAGCACACGCGAAACCGCTCCGGCTTCTAAAGCCGAAGTAGTAATAAAAGCGCGTAAACTCGAAGTGATTGTTCATTGCCTACTTTCTCTCAAACGCGAAAATTTTATCATAATCTTAATTT
>JAGBXE010000200.1 GCA_017629455.1 Kiritimatiellia bacterium | reverse complement strand
GATTTATCTGCCGTAATGGCCGTAGCCGACAGCGTCCGTCAATCCGGGGGGCGGGCGCTTCTCGTCGGCGGATGCGTGCGCGACAAAATTCTTGGGCATTCACCTAAAGACTTTGATATTGAATGTTTTGGGCTCTCTGCACCTGAATTGCAACGCCTACTGGGATCAAAGTTCGAGCTTGACCTCGTTGGCGCGTCATTCGGCGTTATCAAGCTTAAAGGCCATAATATCGACGTTGCGCTTCCTCGCCGCGAAACGAAACTTGGGCTAGGGCATAGAGCCTTTGAAATGGCTTACGATCCGAGCCTCACCCTAAAGGAAGCTGCCGCTCGGCGAGACTTCACTATAAACGCTATTTATTGCGACCCTCTGACAGGCGAAACGCTAGATCCCTGGGACGGCATACGCGACCTTGAAAAGCGCATAATGCGCCATGTCAGCGATCACTTCAAAGAGGATCCTTTACGCGTTTTGCGCGGCATGCAGTTCTCATCGCGTTTTGAGCTCACCGCCGCGAGCGAAACAATTGCGGTTTGCCGCACGATAGAGCCTGAGGGCCTCGCCCGCGAAAGACAATTGGGCGAATGGACAAAACTTCTCCTCCAAGGAAAAGTAATCTCAAAAGGTCTTACATTTCTTCGCGATACTAAATGGACGCGCCACTACCCAGAACTTGAAAAACTTATCGGCTGCAAACAAGATCCTCACTGGCACCCAGAAGGAGACGTTTGGAATCATACGCTTTGCTGCCTTGATTCGTTTGCCAGCGAGCGCATCGGCAATGAACGCGAAGACCTCATCGTAGGCCTTGCTGTCTTGTGTCACGACTTCGGAAAACCTTCCTCAACATTCTTCGACCGCAAAAAAAAACGCATCCGTTCTCTTGGCCACGATGAAGCAGGCAAAGAGCCGACACTCTCATTCTTAAGTAGGCTCACAAACGAAGAAAGCCTAATAAAGGCCGTTATTCCGCTAGTTCGATTGCATATGAGGCCATTTGCTATGTGGCGCGGCAATGCATCGGATTCTGCCATCAGGAGGTTGGCGGCAGAAGCTCAACGCATAGATAGGCTCTTAAGAGTAGCTTCTGCCGATGATGCCGGAAGGCCACCCTTCCCATTAGAGCGCGAGAGCATACTTTGGTTGGCAAAGCGCGCAGAAAAGTTAGCCGTTGCCGATTCTGCCCCAAAGCCCCTTGTAATGGGGCGTGATTTAATGGCCATAGGGATGAGCCCAGGGCCCAAATTTGGTATACTCCTTAAGAAAGCGTACAACGCGCAATTGGACGGAAAATTCTCCACGCGCGAAGATGGCATCAGCTTCATCAAAAAACTAATAAAGGCATAAAAAATGAAAAAGACACTCGCCGCGGCCGTGATCATTTCTGCATGCAGCTTATTTGCTCAGCAGTCCGAAATCGCTAAGTGGGATCCTGCAATGGCCCAGCAAAATGCTGTCATATCAAACGGCGTAAAGTGGATTGACGGTAAGTGTCTTCCTATCGAAGGGCGCGCATTTCCCGACGTTGAGCATTATTACGACAGGCTTCCTGCAAACGTAAGCACCAATGTCAACGCTGGCGTCAGAGGCATGAAACACCACACATCAGGAATGATGTTCCGCTTTAAAACAAATTCAAAGCAGCTTTCGTTCAAGTGGACGCCCTGGAAAAAGAGCCTTGCCATGGATCATATGGCTTCGACCGGCGTTAGCGGCATCGACATCTATCGCTATGACGAAAAAAAAGGCCGCTGGCTCTACGTTAAGACTGGCCGCATCTGGAACGCGGAAACAGGCGGCACCCTCACAATCAAGTGGGCACCTAACACGGCGTGCCTTGTGAATCTGCCGCTCTACAACGGTGTTTCAACTTTTACACTCGGCATCGACCCTGAAGCAACAGTCGAAGCCTTGCCCCCGCGCAAAAGCGGCATTAATAAGCCTGTCGTCTTTTACGGAACATCCATCACCCACGGCGGTTGCTGCACACGTCCGGGCTTAGCGTTTGTTAATCGCGTCGGGCGCGAGCTTGATGTGCCAGTAGTCGGGCTCGGGTTCTCGGGCTCTGGCGTTATGGAGCTTGAAATGAGCGAGCATCTAGCGCGCATCGACGCTAGCTGCTATGTCCTCGACTGCTTGTGGAATATGGGCGTTACCGAAAAGCAGCGTCCCGGCCGCTCGGTTGAAGGCAACTACGAGAAATTCATCCGCAATCTTCGCGCTAAACGCCCAAATACACCCATTATCATGGCTGAACAGTGCGACGTCTACATGAACGGTCCGAATGAAAAAGACATTTTTATTCGCGCCTTGTATGAAAAGCTCGTCGCAGAAGGCTGGTCAAACCTTATTTTCCTCCCCAAAACCGAAATGTACACTGGCGACTTTGAAGGCACCGTTGACGGTTGCCATCCAAATGATCTCGGCATGGAATCGCTCGCAAAAGCGTTCGGTAAAGCCGTAAAAGCCGCTCTTCACCTGCAGTAAAGTGACATACATTCTCTGGGACTGGAACGGGACGCTTCTCGACGACACGAAAGCCGCGCTTGACACGCTAAATACGATGCTTGTCAAGCGCGCTCGGCCGCCGATAGAAATGGGTTTCTACCGCGATCATTTCGCCTTTCCGGTGCGTCCGTTTTACGAAGAAATCGGCGTATGTCTAGAAAATGAAGATTGGGATTTGTTGGCAAAGGAATATCACGATATCTACGCTAAGCAGCCTAAATCATTAAACGCCCAGACGATTGCCGCACTTGAAAGTGCCAAAGGCTCCGGCGCAAAGCAATCGATAATTTCAGCACTCCGGCAGGATTTACTTCTGGAAATCACCGAAAAGCTGGGCGTAGCTCCTTTTATGGACCGAATCTGCGGTGTAGACAATCTTGACGGCAAAGGCAAAATCGACCGCGCCCACGAGCTTATGGGCGAGCTGAAACTATCTTACCCCGAAGCCGACTTCGTCCTTATCGGCGATTCGCTACACGACCATGAAGTCGCCGAGGCGCTCAAAATTAGAAGTGTACTTTGTGCACAAGGTAGCCACGCAGGCTGGAGGCTTCGCCGCGTAGCCCCGACGGCAGACACACTCACCGAAGCCGTGCAAATGGCAATAAACCCGAATTTGATATAATACTGAACGATTTAGATTGAAGGAGAAATAAAATGTCCCAGATTTTTGAATACACAGGTGTTGTCGAAGAAGTCATGCCTCTTCAGACGTTCGCAAGCGGCTTCACAAAGCGCGATGTCATCATAGGAAATGATGTAGACTCTCCTTCAAAAT
>JAGBXE010000199.1 GCA_017629455.1 Kiritimatiellia bacterium | reverse complement strand
GCCGATGTCGACGAGTGCAACCGCCTTTCCGGACTTGTGCGCACTGATATCGCAGACCACATGACAAACGACATCCGCGAGACGAACTGTTACAGGTTCTGCTGGATAGTCGATTTCCCGTTCTTTGAAAAAGATCCTGAGACAGGAAAGATTATCTTCTCGCACAACCCGTTCTCGATGCCGCAGGGCGGCTTAGAGGCGCTTGAAACTAAGAACCCTCTCGATATCGAAGCTTACCAGTACGACGTTGTCTGCAACGGCATCGAGCTTTCGTCTGGTGCGATTCGTAACCACAAGGTCGACGTTATGTACAAGGCGTTTGAAATTGCTGGTTACACCAAGGATGATGTCGTTAAGAAGTTTGGCGCTTTGCACCGCGCGTTCCAGTTCGGTGCGCCGCCTCACGGCGGTATCGCTCCTGGCGTCGACCGCATGGTGATGCTTCTTACAGATACGCCCAATATTCGTGAGGTTATTGCTTTCCCGATGAATCAGAAAGCACAAGACCTTTTGATGGGTGCGCCTAATTACGTAACTGAGCAGCAGCTGCGCGAATTGCACATTAAGATCCGCGGCAGCGGCTCCGAAGCGGGAGCGGCGGCGCAATGATTAAGCGGGTTGCGGTTCTCATGGGTGGGACATCGAGCGAGCGTGAAGTCTCGCTCATGTCCGGGAGAAACGTAGCCGAGGCGCTTTCGTCGCTAGGTACATACGACGTAGTGCCGGTCGATCTCACCGAGGATAGCCTTGATGCTATGCCGCACGATGTTGACGCGGTTTACATTGCGCTTCATGGTGGGTGGGGTGAAAATGGCGGCGTTCAGGCGGCGCTAAACAGGCTGAAGATTCCCTACACAGGTCCTGGCGTTCTTTCCTCGCAAATTGCGATGGACAAGATCAAAACGAAGATGGTCCTTGAAATGAAGGGTGTTCTTACGCCTGCATGGGGGCTTGCTAGCCCTGGCGATGCAGTATCTCCCTTGCCTTTGCCTGTTGTAGTTAAGCCACCGTGCGACGGGTCGTCTGTTGGTATCAGCAAGGTTTCTTCTCCCGATCAATGGTCCGAGGCGCTGCAATGCGCGCTAAAAGCCCAAACCGACGATAAGCCTGTCCTTGTTGAAGAGTTTATTCACGGCCGTGAAATGACGGTAGCGGTTGTCGATGGAGAAGCGTGGCCAGTAGTCGAGATTAAAGCAGAAGGCGGTTGGTACGGCTACTACGAAAAATACCGTTCAGAGAAAACGTGTTATTCTTTCGTTGAAAACTGCGAGCTTGCCGACCGTGTTCGCGAAGCGGCCGTTGCTGCGTATCGTGCAATAGGTTGCCGCGGTGTAACGCGCGTTGATTTTCGCGTTTCGCCGATTGGGCGCTGTTACGTTTTAGAGATTAATACGTCGCCTGGCTTTACGTCGCACTCGCTGGTGCCCAAGGCTGGCATGCACACAGGGCTTACATTTGCTCAAGTGTGCGATCGCGTACTTAAGAGCGCCGATTACGACAGATGAAGGGCAACAAGATAAAACAAGGTGGCCATAAAGGGGTCTACGCAACGCTAGCATTGATGGGCATTGCGGCGATTCTTTCTTCTGGCATCTATGGTTTTTTCAAGTTGCAAAGGATATACGAAGAGCAGTGCGAGATAGTTGATTTTGCAAAGCAAATCGAAATAACGTCGGGCAAGATGGTAAAACCCGATGTAATAGCCGAAAATCTCTCTCTTCGCAAAGGCGCCAATCTTGCGCGTATCGATTTTGCGCGCAAACGCGAGGAAATCTTAAAGAAGATTCCTACGCTGCGCGAGGTGTCGATTACGCGTATTCAGCCCGATAAGCTTATTGTCACCGCCGAAGAACGCGAGCCTATTGCTCGTTTGGGTATTCGCGGTGTCAGGCGTGTAACGGGGCGCGTTGTCGATGCTGAAGGTGTTGTATTTTTGTGTCAGCGCGGCACATATCATTTACCGACGATTTCTGAGCCGCGCTCTCCTGGTACCGGCCCAGGGCGCCAGATTGGTGGCAGGGCAAGGGCTGCTCTATCTCTTATTGAGGCGTGCCAGAAGCCTGAATTCCAAGAGCTTAATGTGCAGGATGTCGACATCTCGCGGCCCGATTATCTTTTTGCAACGCTTGGCGATTATTCGCGTCTGAAAATATCGTGGGAGGGGATGGACGAAGCTCCGAGCGAAAAGTCGCGCGCTGAGCTCAATCGGCATTTAGATCACTTGGTGCGCACGATACGCAGTCGCGTCGGCGTGGGTACGAAAATTTGGAATGCAACTATGCCAGATCATATTTTCGCCGACACCCAAGGAGATAGTTTGTAATTATGAGCAGCATTCACGCGGCTCTTGAAATCGGTACGTCAAAGACGGTTCTCGCCGTTGGTGAAGCAACGCGATCAGGCCGTGTTAAGGTTTCTTGCCATGCCGAGATTCCTTCAACGGGCGTGCGCAAGAGTCAGATTCTCGATATTTCTCAAGCGTCGCAATCGATCCGCTCTGTATTGCAGGAGATTGTGCGCAAACAGTCCGAGGCCGGTTCGTCAATTACAATACGCAATGCGTTTTTAGTTGTATCCGGCCAGCACGTCAAGGTCGATCCGTTTATCGGTTCAGTGCCTGTTGAAGGTGGCCGCGTTGGCGAAGAGGCGATAAACGCCGTCCTTAGAGCGTCTCGCACTATGGCGCTTCCGCGTGATAGAGAGCTTCTTGATGTAGTCGAACAAGATTACGTAGTTGATAATCTTGGCGCGATTTCTTCGCCCAATGGAATGAGCGGCAATATTTTGAGGCTTAATACGCTTCAAATCCACGCCGATAGCAACAGAATCATGAATGCGCGCACTGCGGCCGATGCTGCGCACATCGAGATTCGCGAGCCTCTCTTTGCCGCGACTTGCGCGGCGGAAGCAGTTCTTGAAGATTACGAAAAACGCAACGGTGCTTTGGTATTAGATGTTGGCGGCGGTTCTACCGGGTATGCTGCGTATTCCGACGGCATGCTTGTTTCGGCCGGTGTTATTGGCGTTGGCGGCGATCACGTCACTAACGACATAGCTCATGCCTTCCAAACAACTAACGCGCAAGCTGAAGATATGAAGATCCGCGAAAGCCGCGCTCTCGTCACGCGCGAGGGTGATGCTTCAAGGGTTGTAAAAGTAGATGCCGGCGAAAGTACGCTGATGGATAACCGCACAGTTTCTCGCCGCGCTCTCGATACGGTTGTTAACGCGCGTCTTGCCGAGCTTTTTACGGTGCTGCGCGAAAATCTTGAAGATCAAGATGTCCTTCACCGCTTGCACACGGGCGTTGTCCTTACAGGCGGCGGTTCAAGGCTGCGCGATATCGACGCGCTAGCGTCGCAGATGTTGGGCATTTCCGCTAGATACGGGCGTCCGATCCATATAGACGGGCTTGAAGAGGTGGAGTACCCTCCTGAATTTGCGGCAATATCAGGCGCGCTTTTGTATGCGCACCGCAACTACGAAGAACATTCCGTTCTTGATGGCATTCTCGGGAGGTTTTTCAGATGAGTGGCGCATCCGCTATGATGCTTATAGGCGTAGGTACGTCTGGTTGCGCAATTGCCCGTGGTGTAAGCCGCGCCTACGGAGATGGCTTGCGCGTTCTTTTTGCCGATACAGATGCAACGTCTGGCGAGGCAGGAGGTGCGTTTATGCTTCTCGGCGGCGATAGGCTTTCTGGCCGCGGCGCAGGCGGCAATCTCGTTTCAGGCCGTCTTGCGGCAGAAGATTCCGTAAAGTTTTTCGACGAACATCTCGAAGGCGTTCGCCTTGCAGTTATAGTTACTGCGCTCGGTGGCGGTACTGGTGGCGGAGCTACCATAGAGCTTGCCAAATATTTCTCTGCCAAGGGCGTACCTTGTGTCGTGTTTGCAACGACGCCTTTTGTTTTCGAAGGCGAGGATCGCCAGCGTAATGCACGCGGCGCGATGACTATGATTGAAGATGCGGCAAGCGCTACGTTTTTCTTGCCGCTCGACAAGCTTATCGGCGAGAGCGACAATATGAGCGAAGCGATGCGCCGCGCCATCGATACGGTAGCTGGCGGCGTTACGCTTTTCTGGCGGCTTGTCGGAAAGCCGGGCTACATAAGATTCGATGTTGAGCGTCTTCGCCACCTTCTTTTAGGTGCAGGGCGCGGCCGTTTTGCGGCGGTTACTGCGCAAGGCCCTAGCCGTGCAGCCGATGCTGTTGCGTCATTGATGCGTTCGGAAATGCTCTCGACATCATCGGGGCCCGTGCGCGCCACACTTTGCGGTGTTCTGGCAGGCGAAGACCTTCTCTTAAGTGAAGTTGGCGTTATTGCCGACGGCGTGCGCGGCGCTTATGGCGGGCTTTCTTTTGATTTGGCTACGGTGAACGACGAAGAGACTTTCTCTGGCAGGTTGTGCGTAGTTGTGATGCTCTTTGAGTCGAATGCCAAAGCTGACGGCGCCGACAGCCCAGGCACAGTGCATTCGACTGGCCGCAAGAAACAGCGTAGCACCCTTAGCATAGGGCCGACTGGCAGAGGTCGCTTTAAGAATGCCGAACCGACAATATATGGCGGCGAGGATCTTGACGTTCCGACATTTATAAGAAAGAATATTTCGCTAGATGTCTGATCGCGACAATCACGTACGTGTTCTTCCGCTTCATGTAGCGAACAAGATTGCCGCTGGTGAAGTTGTAGAAAGGCCGGCGTCAGTCGTCAAGGAGCTTGTTGAAAACGCGATTGATGCAGGCGCTAAACGCATCGTTGTCTCGATTGCCGAAGGCGGGCGGAAGCTTGTTTCAGTAAAAGATGACGGCTGCGGAATGACACGCGAAGACGCAGTTCTTTCGCTTGAGCGCCAAGCTACATCGAAGATACGTGATGTTGATGATATTGAGGCAATCGACACGCTTGGTTTTCGCGGCGAAGCGATACCGTCGATAGCGTCGGTTTCGCGTTTTTCGATTACTACTCGCCGCGATGAGTCTGATGAAGGCGTCTATGTTAATGTAGAAGCTGGCACTCTTGCCGAAGTGCGCTCTGCAGGCTGCCCTAAGGGTACGCTTGTTGAGGTGCGCGATCTATTTTGCAATGTGCCGGCAAGGCGCAAGTTTCTGCGCGCGAAAGTTACTGAAGAATCGCACATTAAGTCTGTCTTTGCCGTTAATTCGCTTGCGCACGCAGACATTGGTTTTACGCTTTTAGTCGATGGCCGCGAGGTTTATAACCTAGCTCCTGCAAGCAAGCTTGAAGATAGAGTACGCGATTTATTTGGAGATGAGTTTCTTGAGGCGATGCTGCCTATTAAAGAGGCCGATTCCGATGCGAAGGTGAAGGTTACTGGGTTTGTTGAACGCCCAAATCTTTCAATGCCTACGCGGCGCGAACAGTACGTATTTATTAACGGGCGGCCAGCTACGGCGCCTTCCATTCAGTACGCTTTGCGCGAGGCATATCCGCGCCGCCCGGGCGATGTGCGCCCTGCGGTAATTGCCTTTATAAATTTGCCTCCTAAGATGGTTGATGTTAATGTTCATCCAACCAAGCGTGAGGTTCGTTTTCGCGATAATTCAGCTGTGAAAGCAGCGATCTGTGAAGCGATTGCTAACGCGTTTTCAGCGCGCTCTACGCCTCAAGCGTCTCCTGATTTAGGGGCGTTTTTAACGCCCGAAGAAGATACGCAACAAAACTTAAGCCCAGTTGAGAATGTAAGCCTAGCTAAGGGAAGTTTTGCGCCTACGGTTGCGCCTCAAAGTAGTAGTTCTTTGCGCTCATCTTTGCCTGAACCTCTGCCTTTACAGGTAGATCAGCAAATTCTTGAGCCACATCCTGTACAAAACGAAATCGTTTTTGCCTCCGAGCCTTCATCGACCCATGCTAAACCGTGGGCTTGGTTTAAATTTTTGGCGCAATCGGCGTCGGGGTATCTCTTGGTTGAAACGGACGCTGGCATAGTGACCGTAAATCCAATAGCCGCACGCGAACGCATTGCGTATGAAAAGCTTATTTATTCTTCTGAGCATATAGCGTTGCAAACTCTTTTAGTTCCTGAGACGGTGAAGCTAGGCCCTGTCGAAGCGGCTAGAGTGTCTGGGGCTTTGGAGTCGATTCGTAAAGCTGGCTTTCAAATCGAGGAGTTTGGTTCAGATACGTTTAAAATAGATGCCGTTCCTCAAGTATTGGGCGAGCTTTCTGCTGGTGCAGTACTCTCAACTATTGCTCATGATTTGTCGGCGGCAGGAGCGAAAAGGGCGAGCCTTAACTGGCGAGAAGAGCTAGTTGCAAAGTCGGTAGCAAGGTCTTTTGCCGGCGCTCCCATTGCCCTTACTCAAGAAGGCGCGGTAAAGCTTATTGAAGAGCTTTGTTCATGCCGCATGCCTTACGTATGCCCACGCGGCAAACCAGTAATGATTTTCACCTCCACCCGCGAGCTCGACAGAAAATTCGGACGTTAGCCTTGGTGCTTTGCAAGGTAGTACACGCTCCTTCAGGCCCGACAGCTCGGTCAAACCGTTGTTTCGTCGTCGCTACGCCTTCCGCGCTTAGACAATACTATCTCTTCAGTCTGCCATGCCTCGGCGACCAACCACCGGCTGCGTACGGAACCTCTCTTGCGGCGGCGAGACGAAACTGCCTCTTGCCCGACTGTCGGCTCCTTCCGTCGCGGTGTGCCGCTTAAGGCCGAAGACGACTGGCGCACGAGAGCCTCCTCCCTCTTCTCTATTCCCTATTCCCTATTCCCTGTTCCCTATTCCCTCTTGCCCGAGCAGGCGGAGGGCAAGGTGCGTTCGTCAATAGTGATTTTATGATATAATTCGACGCATGGATTTTCCCATTAAATTAAAGCGTCCGCTTATCGTTTTTGATATTGAGTCTACTGGCGTTTCGCCTCGCCGCGATCGCATCATTGAGCTTGCGGTGATAAAAGTTCATCCCGACGGCACAGAAGAAAGTAAGTGCTGGCTTTTCAATCCGACAATTCCGATTCCGCCAGAGACTACGGCGATACACGGTATTTCAGACGAAGACGTAGCTTCTTGTCCGACTTTTGCCGACCGCGCGAAAGAGATTTTTGATTTCTTTGACGGTTGCGATCTTTCCGGTTTTAATTCCGACAGGTTTGATGTGCCTTGCTTAGAAGAGGAGTTTGCACGTTGCGGGTTTAATATGGCCGCCTGTAGACGCCTTCATATTGATGTGCAGCGCATCTATCACCGCAAAGAGCCGCGCGATCTTTCGGCGGCGGTTTCGTTCTATCTCGGCAAGGCGCACGATGGCGCACACGGTGCTGAGGCAGATACTGCCGCGTCGTTAGCAGTTCTTAAGGCGCAGTTAGCCAAGTATCCCGATATTCCTAGAGAAGTTGAAGCGCTCGACGAATGGATTACTCCGCGCGATCCGCTCAATGCCGACAGGTCTGGCTATTTCCGTTGGCGAGATGGTGAGTGGACCGTTAATTTCGGCAAGAAAAAGGGCTCGTCGCTTAAGAAGATCATGCTTAATGAGCCAAATTTCCTCAAGTGGATTTTAAAAGGCGATTTCGACACAGAAGTGCGTATGATTGCTTCGGATGCGCTTGAAGGGCGCCTCCCGCCGCCCCCAGAGGTGGAATAAAGTTAAGGCTATGACTGGGGCAGCGTTTTTCCAAGATATCGCCGTTTTAACCGTTACGGCAGGTGTTATTGCCGCCATTTTTTCACGTTTTGGTTGGCCGAAAGTAATTGGGTATATTCTCGCTGGTGTTATACTTAATGAGTATACGTGGGGCGGGGATATGTTTTTGCACCCGGAGAGCATTCATACGATCGGGCAGTTGGGCGTTGTATTCCTGATGCTTGGAATGGGGCTTTCGTTTTCGCCAAGGAAAATGCGTAAGGTCCGATCGACCGTTATCCCGGCAGCTGTTCTTGACACGCTCGTAATGACGTGGGCCGGCTACATGATAG
>JAGBXE010000198.1 GCA_017629455.1 Kiritimatiellia bacterium | reverse complement strand
AGGGTTTCGCGGCGCGTTAACTTTTCGCCGTTGGAGGCTTCTTTCTCTGGCGATATCTTAGGGAAGCATGCGCGGCATTTTGAACAGCCCGGCCCTACCTTGTGGCGCAGAAGCGCGAAGGAAGAAAGAAGCGAAAAGAGCGTTCCTATTGGACATACCCAATTACACCAAAAGCGGCCATGGCCTAATGTTGCAAGGATTAGTACGGCGGCAAAAATTACTAGCCCTGGCACAAATAATGATAATGCTTTTGCATAGATTGAATAAGGTGTAATCGCCCACGCTAGTGCGCCAAAACCTGAAAACAAAAGAATTGTGAAAATAGCGAGAATGCTCCACCTTACAATGCGCTGCAACGGAGATTGCGGCATTCTTGTGCATATGCGCCGTGTTCTGCGACGTGGATGAAATATGTAGTTTATGACCGACTGGATAATCCCAAGTGGACACAATGCTTCGCAAAAGAGACGGCCGACAAGTGGCGTAGCAAGAAGAATTATAAGAAACGCCCATGACGCCGCGGGCTGAATCTTGCATGCAAAATGAGTTGGCAGTAAGAAGAACGCTGCGGTAACTGCGATGAGCGACGCGGCAGCAAGTAGAACCTTGGCAATAAAAACTTTTTTTGAGTTCATCGTGCCGCCTCCTCATTGCGAAGGTTGTCGATCCATTCATCGATTGAAGCGAGCTCGGCAGGGATATCGATATTTTGCGGGCAGTGCGGCGAACACTTGCCACACCCTGTGCAATGCTCTGCGCGGCGAAGATCTTCAGGTATGGCGCGGCGGTATGCGTTAAGAGTTTGGCACGTTGAGAGCGGCGCTTTCGCTGTCAGCACTTCGTTGCGGAAAGTAAGTATGCCAGGAATATCCAGGCCGTAAGGGCAAGGCATGCAGTAGTTGCAATAATTGCAAGGAATTGTCTTTAGCTTTAGGAGCTGAACGGCTGCTCTTTCTAGCGCCAGAAGTTCGGTAGGCGAACAAGGTTTAAGCGGCGAATATGTCGCAGCGTTTTGTTCGATGTGTTCGTCGCGCGTCATGCCTGAAAGGACGGTCGCTACGCCTGGAAATGTTCCGCAGAAGCGTAGCGCCCAATCGGCCAGCGAGGCTTTCGGATTCAAAGGAGAAAGTTCGCGTGAAAGGGCGTAGTTGTATTTTGCAAGGCGCCCCCCTAGCAAAGGGGCCATTATGACTACCGGTATTTTTAGTTCGGAAAGCCTGGTGTAGAGCTCTTTGGCGTTAACGTTGCGCGCATTGACTTCTTTTGCGTGCAACCAGTCGACGTAATTCATCTGAATTTGGCAGAAATCCCAGCGGTATTTATCGTGGCGTTCTAGACACCAGTCGAATGCCTTTTTATCGCCGTGGAATGAAAAGCCTAAGTTTCGTATGCGACGCTCTTCGCGCAGCTGGCAGCACCAGTCGATTGCGCCGTTTTCGATAAAGCGTTTTGAAAATGTCGAAAAGCCGCCGTTGCCGATTGAGTGAAGCAAGTAGTTGTCGACATAATCAGTGCGCAAAGCTTTAAGAGAGCGCTCGAACATCTCCTTGCATTTTGCCAGAGGAAATTGTTCGGCGGCGAAGTTCGATAATTTCGTTGCGATGATATAATCCTGCCGCGCGCGTCCGCTAGCTTGAAGAGCGATGCCAAGGCAATTTTCTGATTCGCCGCGGCAGTATGCCGGAGACGTGTCAAAATAGTTTATGCCAAGTTCAAGCATTCGTTTGACTTGCTTGTTGAACGCTTCCTGATCTATCGCCGATGCGGAGTATCCGTCCTTGGCCCAGTTGTTGGCATGCTGCCCGTCAACAGTTGGCATGCGCATAGCACCGTACCCGAGAAGGGATACTTTCTTTCCGCCGGCAAATGAACGCATTTCCATCGTTGTTATGCTCCTAATTGAAGGCACGGGCTTGCGTCAACCGACATGGACTGCTCTTCGCAGTTGCGGCGAGTGAAAGCTAGCCCAGCAATCATTGCGGCGTTGTCGCCAGTGTATTTAGGCCGCGCGGCATACAGCGGCACTCGTGCGCGGGCACATTCCTGCGTGAGAACTTCTCGTATGCGGGAATTGAGAGAAACGCCGCCTCCAAGAATAAAGGCATTGTAATGTTTCGAGGCGAGCGCCGTACGGGTGCGGTCGGCTAGGGCTCCTGCGATAGCTTCCTGATAGCTGGCAACTACACGCGCAACGTTGCAGGAGACTTCGTACCCGCCGAAATCTCGCACATCTTCCGTTTTGTCGAGCAGTGAAGGATTTTGTTGCACGTAACGCAACAGCGCCGTTTTAAGCCCTGAAAACGAAACGCACAGCTGCGCCGGAAGGCCAGCTAGTGCTGTTACGCCCTCACGCGGGCGACCTTTAGGGAAGGGGATTAAATCTTCTTCGGGAAACTGCGAACGCCAAGCAGATGATATCTTATCGATTTTAAGCCCTCCGGGGTAGCCAAGACCGAGAGTTTTGGCGGCCTTATCGAAAGCCTCTCCTGCAGCATCGTCAAGCGTTTCGCCTATTACATTGTAAGAACCAATACTGGGCATATCGACCCACATTGTGTTTCCGCCAGAAACTACAAGACCGAGCGCTCGCCCGATTTTATCTTGCCAGGGCCGCCCGGCAAATTCGCTGTCGGTAGGGTCAAAGAGAAAAGGCGAGTGAAGGTGCGCTTCTAAATGGTTTATTCCAATTAGCGGCACACGTAGTGATTTTGCAAGCCCCTTGGCGGCATTAAGACCGACGATTAGCGCAGGTGCAAGACCGGGGCCATATGTGACAGCTACAGCGTCAATCTTTACGTTTGCTTGTTCGATTGCTGCTCGAATTACTGAATCAATTTTTTCAACATGTGCGCGCGATGCGATCTCAGGCACAACTCCGCCGTAAGGAACATGAAGCGGAATTTGTGTATAGACTACATTTGAAAGGACTTCACGCCCATTGCGCACAACTGCTGCTGCGGTTTCATCGCAGCTCGTTTCTATTCCCAGAATATTCAAAGGAGCCTCCCCTACCAGAATTTCCACCAGGGATTCTGTTTTGGTTTGACAGCATTGCCACGATACATTTCGCGAACGCGTGCAGTTCCAGCCGTTTCAGGATCGCCGATTGTTTCGCGGCCGCGATACTCTAGTTGTTTAGGCATCGACCAAAATTCTGTTCTGAGGAATCTGTTTCTATCTAGTCGATGTAAGACTATTATCTCACCGCCGGGGAGAATGCCGATAGTCGGTTTTTCTATGCGCAGAATCGGACCTAAGTCGCGCGTTTCCCATACGAACGATCTGGACCCTTCGTCACGCGCACGAAGAAAGAGGTGTTCGCAATGTTTACGGTTCCAGTATACGACATCAAATACACGCCTAAGGCCGTCGTGGCCAGAGAACATTTGCATCGCACCTGCTACCTTAACGCCGTCAACAACGTCAAAAGCGCGTGGCGAGCCTTCGTAGCGAATGCCATTGTGTACCAGAACGGGTTTAGCTAGGTATCTATTTGTCTCACGCAAGCCGAAGTGGTCGCCGATAAATGTTTCGAGTTTTTGGCCTTCGCCTGTATTAAGTGTGAAACTGGCGGTAAATGATTTTTCTGACGTGCGCTCAAGTTGCGTGCCGCTGTTGGCGCGGAACACTTCGACGAAGAGGCGATCTTTAGAATTTGAATATCCTACTGAAATCTTGTCGGGAGAGGAGTTTGCAACATCGATAATTCCGCGTATGCGTTCGCCAGAGACAAAGTCAGAACTGGTGAGTTTAAGGTCGACAGTTATTTCCGTTCTCGATGCTGATAAGGCGGCGCATGTGAAAAGACATGCAAATGCCGCGGTAAAGATTTTCAATACGCTTGTCATTTTTAGTCGTTACTAGTTATTGCCTTCGGCTTCGCCTTCAGACGAGGCTGCGCCTTCGCCCTGCTTTTGTTGGGCGCTTTGCGTATTTTGTTCGCGTGTTTTGCGAAGCTCTTCTTGCAATTGCTGAAGCGCAGCTCTAGTTTCTTCACGCTCTTTTTGGTGTTCGGCTTCGCGTTGCTCGCGCTCTGCCTCAAGCTTTGCGCGTTCGTCTGCAAGTTTCTTGCGCGCTTCTTCGTTCATGCGCTCTTCGGCTTCCTCTCGCTCGCGGCGAAGCCTACGCCTAGAGCCGAGTGTTGTAGTTGCAGATAAAATCGAACTTCTATGGGCGGCGGGAACGGCAGCTAGTGTGGCAGGGGTGTTTTTCTCAGTCTTTCCATCGCCAGAAGCGGAATCGCCGCCGAGAGAGAGAGTAACTTCAATGCCTTCTTTTTCGATCGTCATAGTGGCCGTTTTAGCGTCGGCCTCTTTTACAAACCATCCGTTTCGCGATTCTCCTACTTTAAGATAGTAGTGGACGGGATTTTTAGCGTTTGAATTATCGGTAAAGCCTATTGCAGTATCACCTTCGGGAGTAACGTTAATTACGGAGAAGCGAATAGCGCTTTTAACTTTCTCTTGTTCTTTTGTAAGCTCTTTTTCACTTTTGCCGTTGGCATTTTTCGATACATCGGCAGGTGACTTTGTAGGGTCGAAATTAGCCGGCAGCGGCCCGAACATTTGACGGTCGACTATTGAAGTATAGCGTTCGTAAGGCTGGCGTTCGGCAAAAAGCGACGCAGGCAATAGCGACGAAAAAAGCAAGAACTTAAAGGCGAAGGATGTTTTCCTGCGCCTAAGTGCCTTGCTTTTTAAACTTTCAGATATTGGCATACTTGCGAACGATGGCTTCATATTCGGCGGCTTGATCTTCCATCGATTCAACCATCTTGAATTGCGTGCGGCACCTTACGAGGTTATGCTCGGCGTAAGCTGTGTGGAAGTACGTATCCCCTGCCAGGTAATCGGTGAGGAAACGTATGCCGATTGTAAGCGTAATAAGGCGGCCAGAAAAAGCGAGGTTTGCAATTTCTGTTTCGGTCAGGAATTTAGCCTTGCTAAGATAGCCGCGAACGAGAGCTTCGAAATATTCTTTTTTCGAGTAAACCTTTGAGAGGTCTTTTTCGTCTTCTGCCGCGGCAGCTGATGAAGTTCTCACCATGTCGCCAAAGTCGTAAAGCGCAGAGCCCGGCATCGTCGTATCAAGATCAATAACAACATTCGACCCATCGGGTGCGAGCATAACGTTGTTAATCTTAGTATCGTTGTGCGTGATGCGCTCTGGGATTTCGCCGCTAGCCATCATATTGACGATCTTAGCAGCTTCACTGCGGCGCTGATCAACAAAAGCCAATTCGGCAGCAACGCTAGCCTTGCGGCCTTTGACATCTTTGGCGGCAGCTTCATCAAGTAGGCGTATGCGATCGACTGTGTCGTGGAAGCGGGGAATAACAGGGCGTAGGGTAGGCTCTGGGAGGTCGGCAAGCGCATTTTGGAATGCGGCAAATGCACCAGCGGCCAGTTCCGCCTGCGAAGGCTCAGATATGACGTCGACCGATGTATACCCATCGAGGAAGGAGTAGATACGCCACGGATTTTCGTAGGCGACAACATCGAGCGTCTTTACACCTTTTGATTTAAGGTGATTAGTAACGCGTAAAATGTTCTCTTTAAGAATATCTTTGTCAAAGGCGTCTGTAACGCGTTGAAGAATATAGCGCTTGCCAGAAGCGGTCTCGACCTTGTAAGTATCGTTGATGTGCCCAGACCCGTAGCGTGAGACATCTAAAACGCCAGTAATGCCGAAATTAGAAAGAACGCTAGAAAGCTCTTCTGTTGATCTGTTGATGTTAGACATCCTGCAATTGACCTTTTGAATTATATTGGTTGTTATTATAACAAATATCACAGTTGCGCACAATAAGAGGGCGAAGGGGGGGGTTGACGCGGTGAAGGGTAAAAGAGTATACTTCACAAACAATTCCGTCTGGCTCGGGCCTCTTCAGGCTGCCCGACCGGTAAGGATGCAAGGTAAAGTAAGGAGATTAAAATGCCTAAAATGAAGACGAAAAAGTGCGCCACAAAGCGCATGAAGTTGTCGAAGGGTGGTAAAATCCTTCGCTCCCAGGGTGGTCATGCCCACCTCAACAACGGCAAGAAGCGTTCTCGCAAGAACAACCTTTGCGGTCGCACCGTGGTTGATAGCCTCAAGGTGACCAAGACTTACGCGCGCGCTCTCCAGGGCCGCTAATCGGAAAGGAGACGAAAAACAATGCGTGTTACGAATGCACCTGCTTCCCGCGAACGTCGCCGCCGCCGCCTAGAGCTGGCGAAGGGCTTTTATGGCGCCCGTTCCAAACTCTTCCGCACTGCGACCGAGGCTGTCGATCGCGCCATGCGCCTTTCGACGGAACACCGCAAGCTCCGCAAGCGTGATTTCCGTCAGCTCTGGATCGCCCGCATCAACGCGGCTGCGCGCCAGGAAGGCATTAGCTATTCCAAGTTGGTTGCTGGTCTTGCTAAGGCTGGCGTCACCCTTAACCGCAAGATGCTGAGCGAAATCGCGATCAAGGATTCCGCAGGCTTCAAGGCGGTTGTTGAAATCGCTAAAAACGCCTGACAACGGCTGAAGAGATTGCGCGCTACAAAAGTGCGCGAAATGCCGTAATCCTGGCACATAATTACTGCCAGGCTGAGGTTCAAGAGGTCGCCGACTTTACTGGCGATTCTCTTGAACTTGCTAGACGCGCCGCAGAAACTGACGCAGATGTCATAGTTTTCTGCGGCGTCTACTTTATGGCTGAAACGGCGGCCATCCTTAACCCTGGAAAGACTGTTCTTATACCAGACCCTTCGGCAGGTTGCCCTATGGCCGATATGATTTCGGCCGAAGAGTTGCGCCAGCTAAAGGCGAAAAATCCAAATGCATTGGCTGTCTGTTATGTAAATTCTACGGCAGAAGTTAAAGCATTGTGCGATATTTGCGTAACATCTGGTAATGCAGAACGTGTTATGGCAACGTTGCCCCCGGGGCGTGAGATTATTTTCGTTCCAGATCAGCATTTAGGCTCTTATATTTCCGCTAAAAGAGGCGAAAATTATATTCTTTGGCCAGGCTATTGCCCCGTGCATGCTAGTCTGACGGCCGAGAAAATAGCCTCTTCGCGCAATTTACATCCAGGAGCTCCAGTTCTCGTTCATCCAGAATGCTCTAAATGCGTTCGCGATGCAGCTGACGAGAGGCTTTCTACTGGTGGAATGTGCGCGTATGCGCTTAAGTCAGATGCCCCTGAAATAGTTGTCGGAACTGAAGTTGGCATCCTTCATCGGTTAAGGAAGGAAAATCCTGACAAGAAATTCTGGCCTGTTGACGAGGGCGTCATATGCCCTGATATGAAAAAGGCTACGCTTGAAAAGGTTTTAGCATGCCTTAAGGATATGTCGCCAGTAGTGTCGGTGCCTGAATCTGTGGCTGTGCCAGCACGTAAGGCTATCGATGCGATGCTTGCCGTTGTTTGACCGCTTATTTAAACTTTTTTAGCTCGCTTTAAGCGTTTAATGTACGTCATTACTTGCGAGCGATATCGGCTGTAAAACACCCTTATCCCACTTTTTTGAATTGATGCACGCAAGGCCTT
>JAGBXE010000197.1 GCA_017629455.1 Kiritimatiellia bacterium | reverse complement strand
CTTAAACGGCTTAAGATATTCTTCGAGCCATTGCACAGTCTCGGCATCAAGATGGTTTGTAGGTTCGTCGAGAAGAAGAACATCGGGCTCTGTTAGAAGAAGGCGGCAAATGGCAACGCGGCGGCGCTCACCGCCAGAAAGAACGCTAACAGGCTTATCCTGATCGGGGCAATGCATTGCGGCCATTGCACGCTCAACGCGAGAATCTATATTCCAATAATCGTGTGCGTCGATTTCGTCTTGGAGACGAGCCATCTCGGCCTCTGCCTTGGGGTCGTCGAGATTGCAGCAGAGATCTTCGTAACGTTCAAGCTTATCGTGAATAGGCTTTACCGCTTCAGCGACAACTTCGCCAACGGTCTTTGAGTCGTCGAGAACTGGCTCCTGAGGAAGATAACCTACCTTCGTGCCCTTTGCAACCTGAACAGTGCCCATAATATCAGTGTCAAGGCCGGCAAGAATCTTAAGAAGCGATGACTTACCTGCGCCATTGCCACCGATAACGCCAATATGCGCGCCGTAGAAAAACGAAAGATTTACGTCTTTAAGAATCGTCTTCGTTCCGACTTGCTTAGTAACATCGACGAGACTAAATTGATACTCTCCTGCCATTTTTATGATTCCCTTTCTGGCAATTACTTAGTGAATATTGCCGCGCGAAGGATGCGACTTCGCTTTCGGCTTATCAAATTTCAAGAACGACGCAAGCTTAAGCGCCTCGGCAGGCACTTCCTCGCCAGACGTATCTGGCATCGAGGCGAGATCGGGCGTTTGGGCATGTGTGTGGTGGAACCTTGATTCAGGCTTAACCACATCGCGTAAAGCCTCTTTGAATTTATCGATCCCTTCGCGCGAGGTGCACGAAATGTCGATGGGCGTAACTCCCGTTTCTTCGATAAAGCGCGGCAGATTCTCCTTGGAAGATACTTCGTCCATTTTGTTTGCGACAACAAGGAACGGGCGCTGCGAAAGCTCTGCAGAATAATCGCTAATTTCACGGCGAAGAACCGCATAGTCGGCCCAAGGCTCGCGATTGTCGGTTCCTGCCATATCGATAACATACACAAGAACACGCGACCTTTCAAGGTGACGCAGAAACGCAAGCCCAAGCCCAACGCCCTTTGCCGCGCCCTCGATTATCCCAGGAACATCGGCCATACGGACCTTGGCCCAATCATCATAAACAATTGTGCCGACGTACGGGCGAAGCGTCGTAAACGGATAGCTTGCAATCTTGGGAGTTGCAGCTGAAAGAGAAGCTAAAAGAGAGCTCTTGCCAGCGTTTGGAAAACCTAAAAGACCGGCATCGGCTATAGTCTTAAGCTCAAGTCTTAAGCGCTTTTCTTCAGGCTCACCACCGGGAGTGTGTTCAGTCGGGGCTTGATTAATTGACGTCTTAAAATGGACGTTGCCATAACCGCCTGCACCGCCCTTTGCAATTACGACAGTTTGCCCCGGTTCAACGATATCGGCAATCAAGAGCCCTGTTTCTGCATCGTAAACCTCCGTTCCAACAGGAACGGGAACGACTAGGTCCTTACCGCGGCGACCGAACATCTTACGCCCTTGCCCAGGGGCACCATCCTCTGCAAAAAGATTAGGGTCATACGACAGGGAAAGAAACGAATTGACGTGCACGGAAGCTTTGAAAACTACGTCTCCGCCCCTGCCGCCGTCACCGCCATCAGGACCGCCAAACGCTACGAGCGCTTCGCGGCGCATTGATGTCTTGCCGTCACCACCACGCCCTGAACGAACGTGCACTTCTACTTCATCTACAAACGCCTTGGCCTTCATGCGCTAAATTCTACCAAAAAAACGACTTCTTAAACATCTCGGCCGACTTGCAATCGAGAAATTTACGCGCTGAAGCAACTGTTTCCATGGCTTTCTTTTGATTGGTAAGAATATCGTTTACAACGGCAACCGCCTTACTG
>JAGBXE010000196.1 GCA_017629455.1 Kiritimatiellia bacterium | reverse complement strand
GAATTTCTCCTTACCCATTCCTCTTAACGAATGTGATATACTTTTCAATCACTCTTTAAAAAGGAAGGTGTAATGGGTATTTTCGAATTCTTGATGCTTTGCTGCTTTGGCTTTTCATGGCCTTTTTCAATTGTTACATCAATTAAATCTTGCAGCACCAAAGGCAAAAGCCTTGCATTTATGCTGCTTATTGAATTAGGATACATTTTTGGCATAACCCATAAGATCCTTTACAATATGGATTGGGTAATTTGGGCGTATGTAACCTTATTTTTTCTCGTTGCCGTCGACCTTTATCTTTATGCCATAAATAGGCGAAGAGAAAAGAGAGAAAAGTAACAGCGAAGCGTTTCCCTCTTCCCTATTACCTATTCTTTTGATATACTCACGGTACTTAAAATGGAGGGTGGATCAATGATCGAAGAACAATACGAAGAAACTGATGCCACAGTGAGAGAAAATGCCGACGAAGCCGAAATCCGCGACACGGATATTGTCTTTGACTGTCCGCACTGCGGCAAGAATCTCGTCATTGATTACCGCGGCGCAGGTCTGCAGATAACCTGCACTTCTTGCGGGCAGCGTTCGCTCGTTCCAATTCCCGACGGGATGGAGCTTGCCGACCTCGATCTTGATCCAGGCGAGATTCTCAAGCAGCTTTTCGCAACTCGCCGCAACTATCAAAAAGCTGAGCTTAAAATCGAAGCTCTCAAAGCGCGCCTCGTGCAACTCCAAGAAACGCTCGGCATAATGCAAGAGGTTATCGCGGAGGGCTTGTCGTAACACCGTGACAAAGAAAATGCAATATGCAGCGGTAAACGCGCTCACATTTGCGCGCGTACCGCTGATTTTTGGCTGGCTAGGCCTAGCTATCGCCCACGAATTTATGCCCGACCATCAATCGTCAGGCGCGGTAATGATGGCCTGCGCAGCCGGGCTTTTAATGCTCCTATCGGGCCTTACCGATGCTTGGGACGGAGCCTTGGCGCGCAAATGGGGCGTTGTTTCTTCTCTCGGGAAAATGGCCGACCCATTGATGGACAAGATATTTTACATCATTGTCTTTCCTACTCTTACGTGGCAGATTATGCATCAAGGCGAGTCGCAAATCCACGGTCTTGCCATGCTCGGCTTTACCGTTCTATACATGCTCCGCGACACATGGGTTACATTTATGCGCTCCATTGGTGCAATGTACGGCGCCGATGTAGCTGCTATGTGGCTTGGCAAAGTACGCACTGCGCTTTCATTTCCTTGCGCCGGCTGGATCTATGCCTACTGCTGCATGCACAAGCTTGCACCAGTTTCATGGCATTGGCCGTGGCTTATTTCTTGCTACGCAGTAGAAGCGCTTCTAGCGCTCCTTACATTGTGGAGTTTGCGCTCATACACTGTTGCATATCTACCATACCTAAAACAAGCGATCAAGCGCTGAAAATCAAAGCTCTCAGCAACGAAAGGAATTACCATGGGCTACAACGAAGCCAAACGCGCCTACGCGGCAATCGGGGTCGATACTGAAAAGGCAATCAAGGCTCTCAATAAAGTTTCAATAAGCCTACATTGCTGGCAGGGCGACGACGTCGGTGGGTTTGAGTCAACAGGCGGCGCTTCGGGCGGCATAGCCACAACCGGCAACTACCCAGGAAAGGCGCGCACAGCCCAGGAGCTTATGGCCGATTTGGAATTTGCGCTTTCGCTTATTCCGGGCAAACACCGCGTCAATCTGCACGCCTGCTATGGGATTCACGAAGGCAAAGTTGACGACCGCGATAAGCTTTCAACCAAGAATTTCGAGCCTTGGGTAAAATGGGCCAAGAAAAACGGCGTCAAGCTCGACTTTAACCCGACATTCTTCTCTCACGCGAATGTAAAAGACGGCCTTACACTTTCATCGCCCGATCCCAAAATACGTAATTTTTGGATTAAGCACGGTATTCAATGCCTTAAGATCGCTGAGTACTTCGGCAAGGAACTGAAAAGCCCATGCGGAATTAACTTCTGGATGCCCGACGGCTACAAAGACGAACCTTCCGATCGCCTTGGCCCACGCCTTCGCATGGCCGAATCGCTAGATAAAATCTTTAAAACTAGCTACGACAAGAAAGCCGTCATTCCTTTTCTTGAATCGAAGCTTTTCGGAATCGGCGTAGAAAGCTACACCGTAGCCTCGCACGAATTTGTGATGGGCTACGCCATGAAGCGCGGCATTCTCGCGCTCCTCGATATGGGGCACTTCCACCTGTCGGAATCCGTAGCCGACAAAATCAGCTCCTTCCTTATGACATTTGGAAAGGTTGCTTTCCACATCTCACGCCCTGTCCGCTGGGATTCCGACCACGTCATCCGCCAGAACGACGATCTGCGCGCTGCCGCACAGGAAATGGTCAAGATGGGGCTTGGCAATTTCATCATTGCGCTAGATTACTTCGACGCATCGATAAACCGCGTTGCAGCTTGGGTTCTCGGTATGCGCAATATGCAGAAAGAGCTTCTTAAGGCTATGCTTATGCCGTGGGATTCTCTGCGCCTTATGCAGGAGCAGGGCGATTTCACAAAGCAGCTTGTCCTCCAGGAAGAATACAAGAATTATCCCTTCGGCGAAGTTTGGGCTGAATTCTGCCGCCGCGCCAAAACTGAGTCTGGCGAAAAATGGCTCGATGCCGTAAACAAGTATGAGCGCGACGTGCTACTCAAACGGTAAGTCAACTTTCTAACCATCTGTAACAATTCGGTAAAATGAAAATAAGAATCGCGAAGCTCGCTTTAGTCTCGCTCATCACAGGTCTTATTGGATGTGGTCCAGGCGACGGCAGTAAAGAACTAACTCTCGCTCGCCAGGCATACGAACTCAACGATCTTACGCGAGCAGAAAAGCTCCTCACCGCAAGCCTTGAAATCAAACCCGAAAATGTCGATGCGATACTCCTTTTAGCACGCGTCAAATTAGATCTCGGTAATCTCACCGACGCCGGCGAAATTATTAAGAGCGCAATAAGCGCGTCGCCCGACGATGTCGATGTAAAGCTTGTTCAAGCCCATATCTTATGGCACGCTAAAGAATATGAAAGATCGTACGAGTTATTCAAATCTATAGCCGACGACACAAAACTTTCCGCGCAACTGCGCGCGCAAGGCTGGGCGGGGATAGGCGTAGTTGAAATGGCGCGCGAGTCCGACTTACATCTCGCTCGCATTGCATTTATGCGCGCCATACGTTTCGACCGCATGAATGCAGCAGCGTGGTATCACCTTGGGCTTGTCTACCGCGATTTCGGCTACAATGAAGCAGCTCTTGAGCAGTTTGATATTTTCGTGCGCCTTGAAACTTCCGCAAGCCCGCGCGTCCAGAGAGTGCAGCGTTCGGTTATTCCTGCTCTTAAAGAACTTATTGCGCGTGAAACAGCAAACCGCGCAGGCGTATCTAAGCGCGATAGCGCAGCAAGCGCGGCAGCATTAGCAAAAGCCGAAGCGCACTGGAAGAAAGGCCAATATACTCTCGCGATTAGCGAATACAAAAAAGCCACTAGCGCAGATCCCCTTTCGTACCCTGCTTCTTTAGGGCTCGCAAAGGCGCTCCTTAAAACCGACAAGACTAAGGAAGGCCGCAGAAAAGCGCTTGAAAGCTACAGAAACGCCTGCTCGTTGAGGCCTGGGGCGATTCAAACTTTCGTGACTGCCGGCGAACTTGCAGCAAGCATGAACTACCATGCACAGTCACTCGAAATCTTCTCGCGCGCTATTGCCGCAAGCCCCGCATCAATTCAATGCATCGATGGGCTTATCCGCGCGATGTGGAAAACCGGCACTCCAAAAAGCGTCTCGCGCGCATACCAGCTCTACCGCGAATCACTCTCGATAAAAAACAAGTAATTTACGATGCAACTAGTCCTTCAACCTGCCGACTACGTTTTGTGCGCCATTGCAATCATCGCAATGGTGACGGGCCTTTTCCGCGGGTTCTCGGGTACCCTTGCATTTCTTCTTGCCGCCGCCTCATCAATAGTTGTAGGGCTTTTTTCCTGGCCTTTTTCCGCGTCGTTTATCAATGCGCTCTGGGCGCGCGGCGCAGTTGTTCTTATTCTCGTACTTTTGTCGTTCGGGATAGTAAGGCTTATCGTTAAAAAGCTCGTGAACAAGCTTCTTGCGCAGCCGTCCGACGCGATTTTCGGAGCCATTCTAGGCGCTATATTTGGGTCTGCCATTCCTTTTATATGGGCGTGGACAGGCTTCCACACCGAACTTTCTTCGATTGCAAGCGCCGTTGTATCATATGTCAGATGACGACTTGATAGCGCAGGCGCGCAAACTGGAAAAAAATCTTCTGAACTTTTTCGCCCGCCAGGGCGTTTCAAATGATGAAGGCGAGGATCTAGTTCAGGAAACGTACTTGCGGCTTTGGAAATATCGCGGCAAATACAAACCTAACGCGAAACTCTCAACCTTCCTGTTTCTGATCGCAAGGCAAGTAAGAATCGACGCGTTACGCCGCCAAACAAGGCGCACGCAGCGCGAAGAATCGTGGGGTGCTGATTGCCAGACAACTGAAGTGACACCCAACATGGGCGTCAGTGAAGATGTCACTTGGGCTCTGTCGCGGTTGTCGCTTCCTCTGCGCGAAGTCGTCGAACTCGGCGTTCTTTGCGATATGCCCTATGCCGAGATAGCCGGTCTTTTAAAAATTCCGGTCGGAACAGTCAAGTCTAGAATGTCAAACGCACTGAAGAAACTGAAGGAAATTTTCGATGACGAAAGATCTTGAAATGACATTGCAGGAATTAGGCCCCGGCTACCGCGCCGTAGTCAAGCGCCTTCAAGCTGGGTCAGTTCCTGTCTTTAATGAGGAAAGCCGCGTTTCTTCTTTTTTTAAGAGGTACTCTCTCTTAGCAGCTTCCATTATCCTGACCGTTGGCCTTTCATCGTTTTTCTTCTTTAGGCCGTCCGTTAAAAGCGCAGATGCTGCGCCTCAAAACGAGTACCGCCTTGCCGAAATCTGCGATGAACATGCAGTTCAAGAAATGATCCGCACGCAAAACCCCGATGGCAGCTGGCAGACTGATTTTCTTACTCGCCGTAACGCGGCAGCACTTGCTTCTCGCAGCGAAATAGAAGCACGTATTGCTTATAAAAAAGCCCAGCGCAATCTTCGTAACCGCGGGCTTCTTTAAATCAAAATTCTTTAGCTCTTTAGCCCGTCAATAAGCTCTGCGAGAACGGAGCTTTTTTGGCGCACTTCCTCCAGTGAAAGGCCTTCAATTTCATGCGGGAAGACGAGCCACTCTTCGCCCATTTCGTTTACGAAATAATAAGGGCGCATTGATGTAGAATTATTTTTAGGCTTAAAGTAAACACACGCAAAACGCGAATCTACTCCTTTTGCCTCCAGGCGTTCAAAAAGCGCCTTGGCTGTTTTGCCTGTATCAAAGACATCATCGACAACGAGCACCTTTTCGCCTTCGTTAAACGCCGCGAGAACCTCGTTTAAGAGCGTAAATTTAACGGCTCCTTCATTGCAGGCAATTGCAGAGTAGCTGCCGCATTTAAGAGGAATATGCTTTGCTGGCCACCCAGTAGCTTTAAGAAACTCATGGATGCTTACAGCTACAGAAGCTCCGCCGCGCCACAAACCAACAATCCAGTCGGGGCGCCAACCGCCGCGGCGAACTTGAGCTGCCAAACGCCACTGATCTTCTTGATAAGAACGCTCGGTGACATAGTTCTTGCTAATCTCACCCATGGCTTTCTCCGTCAAATTCGGGCATCGTTACATTTTCAGAATTATTTACTCCGCTCTGCAAAAGAACCTTCCCGACAGTAAGAAGAAGAATTTTTACATCAAGTAAAAGCGACTGACGCTCGACATATTCTAGGTCGTAGTGAAACTTATCCGACCAAGAAATCTGATTACGGCCATTAATCTGCGCTAACCCCGTAACACCTGGGCGCACTTCAAGGCGGCGGCGTTGCTCATCGGTGTAGCGCGGCAAATAGCGTACTGGCAACGGACGCGGGCCTACAAGCGACATCTCGCCTTTGATGACATTCCATAACTCTGGTAGTTCATCAAGCGATGTTGAGCGCAGAAAGCGCCCAAAGCGCGTCAGGCGCTCGGCATCGGACCCAACGCCATCAAGCATTGAACGGAATTTAACTAGACGAAACGGCTTG